>JBKCAB010000206.1:0-1052 GCA_046307935.1 Bacteroidota bacterium
ACTTGGTTATCATTCACACAATTCGTCTGCAAAACTTTCTTGAAATTTATTGAACTGTCATTGAGTTCGGGATCCATTCTGAAGAGCGCATTCAGCCGGTCAAACAAAAGAGGGTAGATCTCGTGGTAAACACCTTTTCTCAGTGGATAACGGGAATAGACGATCTCAACGGTTAATACATCTACAGTGTCTTTGATCTTCAACCATTCTACTTCAATTACAAAAGAGGACGCGCGCAGTCCATTTTTCAGGTATACAGCATTGTCGGCTGTTTTTTTGTATTCAAATACTTCCAAAGTTGCCATGGATGAGGCGATCTTTTTCCCGTGTTTTCGATAATCTGTCAGTTCATAGGGATTGAACCGAAGTTGGGCATAAGAAACGAATGGCAATAAAAAGTAGCACAACGCCAACCATGAGCAGGTAGTTTTCTTCATATGTTCCGTCTTTCTCACATAGTAAAACTCAAATATGGATTTAGGTAACATTTTAAACGTTAAATTGGATCGCTATGAAGACACTGAATGTAGTTTGTGGGCTGATCTTTTCGGAAGATGGGCGTCTATTTCTGGCGAGGAAGGCACAAGGTATGCCGCATCAGGGAAAATGGGAGTTTCCGGGAGGTAAGATAGAATCTGGAGAAGAACCGCAAATTGCATTACAACGCGAGCTGCTTGAAGAACTGGATATGGAGATAGATGTTCTCGCTTTCTTGGGTTCTAACATTCATGAATATCCGGATCTGCGCGTTAAGCTCAATGCGTATAAGTGCAGATTAGTGCGCTTTGGAGAACAACTCACTGACCACGACGCATTCGTCTGGATCTTGCCCAATGAGCTATTTTTTTATGACTTAGCTGAAGCAGATATTCCTCTTGCCAAACTCATCTCAAAGGAGTGTAAGAATGAATAACGATGCTCATTTCGGATGGATGAAAAGGATTATTTCACGGTGAGCTTCACATTCCTTATTTCAGTTTCCGTTTCGATATTCAACCAGTAAATACCGTTGGCAGCGCTATTCGGAACTGTGATATAGATCATATCTGTAC
>JBKCAB010000207.1:0-6539 GCA_046307935.1 Bacteroidota bacterium
TTTCGGCACCATGATGTGATGACCAATAAATGTTCCCCCTTTTGAAAGCGGAGCAGCTGTTCCATCCACATAATAAGGCAGATCAGGGAACTGTCTGCGCAGCGAAGCATTGGCAAAAAGGTTTCCGATCCCTCCTTCGATCTCGATCCAGGAATCCACCTTGGTAGCACCTGTCCAATAACTCACCTGGTAATATCTCTCCTTTCGTTCGAGCAAGTAAAGCGCCAACGCTTTGAGCATACGTCCTCTTTCCTGAAAGGTCATCTTGCGAAGAGCCGGTCCTCCCGTCCTCCTTCCGTATTCCAGAATCGACGCAAAATCAAGTCCTGCGCTGGATGCTGTTCCAAGCTGCTGACCGGTGATCGCATTGTACAAATTAGTTTCGATTCCCTTTCCATCAATCCATTTTCCGAGGACATAGTTCTGATAACGCTGCATTTCCTGAAATTTAGTTTCAAATTTAATGAATCTGTTCAAGGGATGATCGGAGAACTTCCATTGCTTCAACGCTAAAAGAGATTACTTGCCTGAAAGGGGAAGTATTTCAGGCAACAAAATAAAATTCTTCCTGATGGTCCTCGATGTATTGCAATGTATCCAAGATCTCCTGGAGGTCAAAAGAACTGACGAGCTTCGAACGGTATTCCTTAAAATGAGCGATCCCTTTAAAGTAGTTGGTATAATGGCGTTTCATTTCTGCAATTCCGAGGTGTTCACCTTTCCAGCTGATCGACATGAGCAAATGTTCCCTTGCAACCTCCACACGATCCTGGATAGTTGGTGCGGGCAAATGTTCACCTGTTCTCATGAAATGTTTGACCTCGTTGAAAAACCAGGGATAACCTATACTCGCACGGCCGATCATGATTCCATCTACTCCGTAGCGGTTCTTGTATTCAATGGCTTTTTCCGGTGAGTCGATATCTCCGTTCCCAAATACCGGAATCTTCATTCTTGGATTGTTTTTTACCTCTCCGATCAAGGTCCAGTCTGCCTCACCTTTGTACAACTGAACGCGCGTGCGCCCATGGATGGAAATCGCTTCTACGCCAACATCCTGTAAGGCCTCTGCCGTAGACACTACAAATTTTGAATTGTCATCCCAGCCAAGCCGTGTTTTGACCGTTACAGGAAGATGCGTCACCTTCACGATCTCTTCCGTCATTTTGATCAGCTTCGGAATATTCTGCAACATGCCGGCACCGGCACCTTTACACGTCACTTTTTTAACCGGACAGCCGTAATTGATGTCAATGATGTCGGGATTTGTTTTTTCGATGATCCGAGCTGCCTCTTTCATACTCTCGATCTCAGCCCCAAAGATCTGTACCCCTACGGGACGTTCATATTCATAAATATCGAGCTTCTGAACACTTTTGGCTGCATCGCGGATGAGCCCTTCAGAAGAGATAAATTCCGTGTACATCAGGTCTGCGCCGTGTTTCTTACAGAGCGCACGAAACGGTGGATCACTCACATCTTCCATCGGAGCGAGCAAAAGCGGGAAATCACCCAGCTCTATATTTCGGATCTTTACCACGGTACAAAGGTAGGATATTGACAGAAGAACATTCAGGAAAATTGGAATGAACATCTCTAATTAACAACAAGTGACGAATTTAAATTGAGAATGGCGAACTCTTAACCGCCTCATGGATTAGTGCGACAAAAATAATTGGATAAAACTGTTGAACCATTTGCACGATACCAACAAGACGATCTGACCTCGTAATTAACTCAAACTGTAACAAAAGAATCCACCACTACGTTGAACGATCTATACTTAAGTGGTAAACATGAAAACCAGGATCAACATTTGGTACATTTTTGTTCTTGCATCATTCTTTCCGGTTGCAAGTTCACTTTTACGAACCGGTAAACCTAGTGTAGATGGCTCCGGTGCTTCGAACCGCACTGAAAATGTCATTGATACAACCCTGACGTTGTTCTTCGTTGGCGATTTGATGGGGCATGAACCGATGATCAATGCAGCCAGAATTTCCGGTACCGACAGCTTCGATTACAAGCCTTGGTTTCAGTATTTAAAGCCCTTTGTGGACCAATCGGATTATTCCATTGTTAACCTGGAAGTCACCCTGGGTGGGACTCCCTATTCCGGTTACCCCACCTTCTCCTCACCTGACGCCTACGCCAGAGATGTTAGGGATATCGGATTTGACATGTTCATCACTGCCAATAACCATTCACTTGACCGGGGTCAAAAAGGACTGGAGAGAACGATCGATGTGCTCAACAAATTCAATATTGACCATACCGGAACATTCAAAAATCAGAATGAAAGAAACGAATCTTATCCGTTCATTAAAGAATTTTACGGCAGAAAGCTCGCATTTCTAAATTGTACTTACGGTACAAACGGTCTAAAAGTACAAGCGCCAAACATTGTCAATATGATCGATACGGCTGAAATCCGAAAAGACGTGTCAACTGCACGACAAAAAGGAGCTGAATTTATAGTTTTCACTGTTCATTGGGGTTCAGAATATCAGCGGAATGAGAGCTCCGAACAAGCCAGAATAGCCCAATGGTTGGCTGACAACGGAGTGGATGCCATCATTGGTATGCACCCACATGTGATCCAACCGATGAAAATGCTCCATCCGAAGAATGATCCAAACAAAAATGTACCTGTCGCATACAGTTTGGGTAATTTTGTGAGTAATCAGCGGGAACGCTACAAGGATGGGGGCATCGGCGTGAAATTATCCATAAAGATCACTGAGAATACAATAAGCTTCTCTACCTGGGAGTATGTACCGTTCTGGATCCACAGAGGAGGGACTAAATATGGCTATTATGCGATACCGGCGAGCTACTACGAAAACCATCCTGCTGATTTTGTGCTGAATAGTACGGAGCAAAGCGCACTGGAAATGTTCATTACAGATACGAGAAAACACCTTTCCAACGTGGAAGAATGGAAGCTTGACGAGTAACATTAGAGATTCCCATTGGTGCAAACGAACCTATTCTATTCAGGTGCATTTTATTTTCTGAGGGCCCAAACGGTACCTTTGTTGTTGATGTGTTTATCAAGAATTTTACGGGTCCAAAGATCTTCCAGTAACCGAGTGGCTTCCTCATTCGATATGCCGGTTAGAAAGGAATACTCGACAGAAGTAATATTTCCAAACAGGCCAAAGATCTCCTCAGGAGAATAGATTTTGCTTTCCTTTGAAAAGTAGGGTCTCAACCTTAAAATGATCTCCTCAAATCGTTCATAAGGCTGGTATCCTGAGATCCTGTCAGCGATTTCATCTTGTTCAACAAAGAAAAAGGTCGGGAAAACGGACACATTCAATTCATTCTTGAAGCGCAAATCTTCGTTGAAAAGCTCTTCGCCTCTGCTTTGCATATCCTGCTTCAGTAAAGCGGTATCCAATCCACTTTCCAGAGCTGCTTCCTCCAACACATCCCAACGTGTGATGTTCTTATTCTCCATGAAAACCATCTCTTTCATTCTTCTCAGGAACTTTATCGCATTTTCATTGCTCTGGATCTGCGCCGCTTTGAAAGCAATTGAAGGAGGGAAGGAAGAATGTAAGGGATCGTCTATCCAGATATCACCGCTCAAATAATAATCTTGTAATGCATTTACTTCATCCCAATGTTTAGCCGCATCTAAAGGTGTTTTAATGATTCCTTTATTGTAATCCTTCCAGGAGGGAAGCAGTCCGCCCATGTAATATTCCAAATGGATCTGTTCCCCAAAGACCAGCTTTAGTTTTCTGAGAATAGGCTGAATGATCCAGCACGTTGAACAGATCGGATCTGTGAAGTAAATGATCTTGAGCGGATTATCAGAGTATGTTGAGACTAACTTTGCATCGCTTTTGATCAATGGTAACAAGAAAGAGCGCTCGGAGTATTTTTCCGGATTCAAGAAGGTTTCTTTCAGGTGTCTCCCTTGTTCTATATGACCACGCACTGTTTCGTATCTTTCCGCATAATAGTCGGCGAATGCTTGTTCCGGGTCTCTATTTGAGGACAACAAATTACTTAAGCACTTGGCATCCGTAATGGCATTGGATGTCCCGGCGCTTGTAAAGGGAAGCGCTAGATGTGCTGCATCACCGATGAGAACAACATTCGCTGCATGGAAGCGTGAGAGGAGATCAAAGTCCCTTGTTTTCCATATATAAGTGTTGTTAAAATCAGCCCTTTCGAGTACGTTTAAAACATCTTCCGGGAATGCCGACAACATATTCCGGCAAAATACTTGTATACTTTCCGGCGAATTTTCAATCTCTCCTTGAATAAGTGAAAGATCATACTGCATGAACCACACAACCTCCTTATCGGAAACAGGAATGTAGCCGAATGCAAGACCGCACTCATCACTTTGGAACTTCTTGAAACACACCTTTTGTTTATCGTCTACAGCGCTATACGATGCTATTCCTACCACCTCATTTACCTCATTTTGGCTGAATAATGTTGGACCAAAAATGGATTCCCTAACTTTTGAATTGCTCCCGTCTGCGCCTATAAAAAGATCGCCGTATTCAATGTCTCCATTTTCAAAAACAGCTGCGACAGCTTTGTTTTGTTCGTAAATAAAATGGGAAAATGATCTTCCCGTCTTTAGCGTGTCCTGATCGAAAAAAGAAGTGAGGAACTCAATCAGATCGACACGTTTCATACAGAACCAATCATCCAGCTGAATCTTGATCTTGTCTGTGTCATCAGGTCTTTTGAGATTGAATAGATTGATCGCCTGTTTTTTCAAAGGTAATTTCGCCTCCTGATTTAATTCATTGAGGACAGATAGACCTTCAATACTCATGAGAAAGGCATGCCCGTGACTTGCAGCAACCTCATTGCGTTCACAAACGATAACCTGACGCTGCTGCTTTCGCAACAAGATCGCCATAGTCAGGCCTGCAATTCCACCACCAATGACAACTACTTTCATCTCAATGCGCTGTGAATTCGACTCATCGCCTCAGAAAGTACCTCCTCGGAAGTTGCAAAACTCAGTCTTATATATCCTTCAGCTCCATTTCCGAACCATTGCTTCAATCCGGGAACAACCGCTACTCTGGCTTTATCCATCAGAAGATCGTGCATTTCCTGACTGGAATATCCTGTCCCGGTTATGTTCGCAAAAGCTACATAGCATCCTTCGGGAGCTATGCATTCAATTCCTTCAATAGAATTCAGCCCTCGTACGACAATATCCTTCATATGAGCGAGGTGGTTCACAAAACCGTCCAACCATTCACTGCATTCGTTCAGGGCTGTCGTTGCCGCTAATTGTGAAAGAACGCTTACCCCGTGGATCGTTGAAAGATGCAAGGAGGAATCCATAAGCACCTTGAAAACCGATTCATTCGGAGCTATCACCGCTCCTATTCGTAGACCGGCCAACCCGTATGACTTGCTGAATCCGGTAACAACAATCGTTTTTTTCATGATCGTTTCATTTAAAGAAGCAATGCTCACATATTTGTTTGGTGCAAAAACAATATCACTCCAAATCTCATCAGACAGGATCATCACATTGTGTCTGATCGCAATTTCTCCAAGCTGAAGCAATTCTTCACGCGTGAACACTTTTCCCGTAGGATTCAATGGATTACACAAACAAATGAGCTTCGTTCGCGGGGTGATCAACTCTTCCAGTTTCCCGAAATCAACACTTGAAGTTCCCGGAGGTATTGGAAATGAAACTGCGGTAGCATTCAATGCTTCGACAGAATATCTGAACAAAAAATCAACCGGATCGAAAATGATGGCCTCATCACCTGCGTCTAAAAATGCTTTGCAGGTAAGGAAAATACCAAATGCTGCACTATCTACCGGGAGTGTATATCTTTCATCAACGGCTACAGCTCGTTTGTTGGTAAAGAATCGAGCAATACTTTCTTTGAATTCGGGTAATCCCTCAGGCGGACCGTAACAGTAATAGCGATCGGCGGCGTATCTTCTTATTGCCTCTGAGATCTGAGGCGCACTCGGAAAATCGGGGTCTGCTGCAGTTAAAGGAATAATTCCTTTGTCAACAGTTGCCCAACGTAGGTTATAAGCTCGGCTTCGGAGTAGTTCGAAGTTGATGTTCGCATTGTTGAACATTTTTTGCAGGAGGTTTTAAGGAATAAAATTAGTGATTTAAACTGTCAGAAAAAACGAATGAAAAATTAATTCATACTGAAGTATTGACTTTCCAGTAAATTATTTTTTGTTCGGAATCCGATAAATAGATCCAAACAATTATCTTTGTTTCATGAAATTTGCGAATGTACAACTACATCATCATCACACTTGGGGATTCCAGGCGTGATTGTTAATTGTGCAAACGATAAAATAATTACAAACCCGTCTGGATCGAACCGACGGGTTTTTTATTTACCCTGCCGCTAGGTCCAGAACTATTTAAACTAATATGATACGAATTGCAGTTCAAAAATCGGGTCGTTTACTGGACGATTACCTTCAGATCCTCAAGGAATGTGGACTGAAAGTAGATGCCTCCAATGGCAAATTTAAATCAACTGTTGCCAACTTTCCGATGGAGG
>JBKCAB010000208.1:0-21311 GCA_046307935.1 Bacteroidota bacterium
GGATACTGGATAAACATGAACAAGGGAGCTAATTATACCATCCCGGCTGAGATCACTTATGGGTACCGAAGCCGCTTTCCTGTTGGAAAAATGGTGCCTACATTTCCTTATCTCGACGGAAAATGGGAAACGACTTTTGAGCCCGGAAAACCGGGAGCTTATAAAGGTGTAGGTATCTTCCGGCAAACAGAGAACAGGGTGGATGGCACGTTTCTCACAGAAACCGGTGACTTTCGTTTTCTAGAAGGAAATGTAACTGCAGACAGTCTATTTCTTTCTGCGTTCGATGGTTCGCATGCCTTCCTTCTTAAAAGCAGGATATCAGGAGACAGTATGTTTGGAACTTTCCTAAGCGGAAAACATTGGAAAGGAGATTGGGCGGCTCGCTACAATGAACAATTTGAGCTGAAACATCCCGATTCGCTTACTTATATTGTGGATGATAAACCAATCACATTCTCTTTCAAAGATCTGAGCGGAAATACGTTTACTTTTCCTAATAGTGCTTACACAGGTAAAGTAACCATCATCCAAATCATGGGAACCTGGTGTCCGAATTGTATGGATGAAACACGCTATTTCCGTGAAATGTACTCAAAATTCAATAGTCGTGGCCTGGAGATCATATCAATTGGGTATGAGGTGGGAAATTCTTACGAAGAACATGCCGCAAAAATTTCAAAACTCAGAGATCGGTATGCGCTGCCATTTCTTTTCCTGGTTGGAGGGCAGGCTAACAAAGGTCTTGCATCCGAACATTTCAGTATGCTCAACCAGATCATCTCCGTCCCAACTGCTATTTTTATCGACCGATACGGGAAAGTGAGAAAGATACATACCGGATTCAATGGGCCTGGAACTGGTATTTATTATGAACAATATGTTCAGGAAACGGAAGTTTTTCTACAAGAACTGTTGGAAGAAAAATAATCTGATCTATATACACGCGATCTTATCAATCCTTCGTTGATGTCTTCCGCCCTCAAACTCTGTATTGAGGAAAATGGTTACCATTTCTTCCGCCTCACGTTCTGAAATAAATCGCGCAGGCAACGTTATGATATTAGCGTTGTTGTGTTGGCGGGCTAGCTCAGCTATTTCTTTTTTCCAGCAAAGCGCGCTCCGGATTCCCTGGTGTTTATTCGCTGTCATATTTATGCCGTTTCCGGAACCACAGATCAAAATGCCCAATGTTCCCGGGTTATTCTCAATAAGTTCTGCAACAGGATGTGCAAAATCCGGATAATCTATACTTTCTTCAGAATAGCATCCAAAATCCTTTACCTCAAAACCCTTATCTTTAAGGAATCCTATCAAGTGTTCCTTTAAACTGAATCCCGCGTGATCAGCGCCTATTGGTATGATTTTTCCCATTATGAAGCTATTATATGGTAAAGTTAATCGTTATACACATTGTTATCAAGTTTTACACAAAGGATAAAAAACAAAATCATAATATACTGATAAATAAATCCTTAATAAAAGGGTTTATAAACAGCTCCTTGCTATTTTGCGTTGAAAACCGTGCTATTAAATCTGAAAACAAAACCTGTCTAAATCCAAATTTTCTTGCAATTCATTTTCTTTTGCTCATTTCCAAACAGATTAGCAGGAAGATGTTGTTTACTTATACATAGGTTTTAAGCGGTTATCTATCTTCTTTTAGAAAATAAATGATCCATACAAGAGGATACTAACAATTGTTTAAACAACATTATAATTATTTGATTTATAATTACATATACATATTCATTCAGTGTTCATAAACCCTTTTAAAACTTTAATAAGTTCGAAAACAAGCGTTTTCTCATTTAGTTGCTCACAAATGAACAGCCTTAATAAAGTTGAATAAAAATCTTTTAAAAATATCTTATTTATTCTATTACCATTTTGTAATTCAACAACAGATGTGCCTATCGGAAAACTGGGATGATTTCGCTACCTTTGATACAGTTAACATGCAGAAATGTCAAAGACGAATATACTAGTTGTTGAAGATGAATCGATCGTGTCGAAAGATATTCAACACAGCCTTAAAAAGTTGGGCTATCATGTCGTGGGTGCCGCTTCGACAGGAGAGAAGGCTTTGGAGATTGCACAAACTGAACGTCCGGACATCGTTCTTATGGATATCATGTTAAAAGGGAGTATCAACGGAATAGAGACTGCCGATATCATACGCAGGGAATTGGCTATTCCGGTTGTTTTTCTTACGGCTTATGCGGATGAATCAACTCTGATGAAAGCCAAGATAACGGAACCATATGGATACATCATTAAACCCTTCAAAGAGATTGATCTCCATACATCGATTGAAATGGCTGTGTACAAACACAGTAAGGAGCAAGAGATCATCCGTGAGCGCGATCTGCTCTATTCTATTGTTGAAAATAAGGAGAGCTCAGCCGATTTTATTTTTGTAAAGTCACAGAGCAAGTTGATCAAGCTAAAAACGGCAGACATCTACTATATTGAGGCATTGAAGGATTATGTAGTGATCCATACAGCGGACACACGCTACACGATCCATTCTACAATGAAAGAGATCGAGTTAAAAATGGGTACGGCCGACTTTGTTAGAGTACACCGATCATTTATTGTGCGGATGGATAAAATTGCCTCTATAGAATTTCCAAATCTTACCCTAGAGAATGATAAGCGTGTTATTCCAATAGGTGGTTCCTACAGAGATGAGTTGAGCAACCGTATTCGTATGGTTTGAATATGAAAGCAGAATAAACGTCCGGTCACTCTTCAGCTATCTCCAGGTCGATCTGTCGTTTCCTTGGGTGAACTTCATAGATACGTACCTTTACTTTATCTCCAAAGTGGTATTCCCGTTTGGTTTTGGCTCCGATAATCCGGTATTTTTCAGGTTCAAAATAGAATCGATCGCCGGGAATATCTGTCATAGCGACCATTCCTTCACAGTGATTGATATCCATTCTGACAAACATTCCGAATTCAGCTAATCCTGAAACAGTACCCTCGAAAACTTCGCCAATGTGGTCCTGAACATAGAGTGTCTGAAAATATTTATTGGATTCTCTTTCAGCTTCAACGGCTTTTCTTTCCATTCTGGAGATCCGCTTGCAAATATCATCAAGCTCTTTTCCATACCGGTGTTTTTTAGTGGTCAACTCCTCCTGAAGGATCCTGTGCACGACCAGATCAGCATACCGACGGATAGGGGATGTGAAATGGGTGTAGTATTGGAATGCAAGTCCGTAGTGCCCAATATTTTCAGTATCATAAACTGCTTTTGCCATTGATCGAATAGCCATCGTTTGCACCAATGAGTATTCATTTTCATTCCGTATGTTTTCGAGCAACTTGTTCATGCTCTTTGAGATCTGATCCGGATGACTGAAGTCGAGTTTATGGCCGAATTTTTCAATAAACACATTGAACATAGCGATCTTTTCCATGTCCGGTTTGTCGTGTATTCTAAAAACGAACGGAATAGGATCCTTGTGCGTCTTTGGATCAGCAATGAATGTGGCCACGTGACGGTTCGCAAGGAGCATGAATTCTTCGATCAGCTTGTGTGCATCCTTGGATGTTTTTATGACCACTCCAACAGGATGTCCCTTCTCATCGAGCTTAAAACGCATTTCTTCAGACTCAATATTCAAAGCGCCTTTTTTAAGCCTGTTCTTGCGTAAGATCTTAGCAATCCTGTCCAGTAGAAGTATTTCTTCTTTATATTCTCCTTCATTACCCTCGATGATCTCTTGCGCCTCTTCGTAAGTAAAACGCCTATCTGAGTGGATGATTGTTTTTCCAAACCACTCTTTGTGCACTACACCTTGTTCGTCCATTTCAAAAACGGCGGAAAAACTGTACTTATCTTCGTTTGGACGAAGAGAACATGCCATGTTGGATAGCTGTTCAGGCAACATCGGAATAACTCTGTCGACGAGGTATACAGAATTCGACCGTTTGAGCGCTTCCCGATCCATTGCGGTTCCCGGACGGACGTAATGGCTAACATCCGCGATATGTACGCCTATTTCTAGGCGCCCGTTTTCAAGTCGTTTAAGTGACAATGCATCATCGAAATCTTTTGCATCTACAGGATCTATCGTGAAGGTGAGCACTTGCCTGAAGTCGCGTCGGTTTTCCAACTCTTTACTATCCAAATCAATACCGACCGTTTCGGCTTCTTCCAGCACATCTTGCGGAAAGATGTAATCAATGCCCTGATTGCACAGAATTGAGATCATTTCCACATCGTTCGTACCCGGTTTACCCAATACAGCGATCACTTCTCCGTATGGGTTTCCTGACGTTTTCGGCCACACCGTGATCTTAACCAGAACTTTATCTCCCTGTTTGGCACCGTTCAGTTTTTCCTTTGAAATGTAGATATCTGTGCCTGCTTTGAGGTTATCCGGTATCAGGAAAGCAAATTTCTCATGCATTTCGATGGTACCAACGAATTGAGATCGTTCCCTTTCAAGAACTTCAAAAACAACACCCTCCAACCTGGTTTTTCCTCGCCCGGTGATGTGTACACGCACCCTGTCACCACCGAGTGCTTGTCCAATATTTTGAGGTGCGATGTAAATATCGGCTTCTTCATCGTCTGTTATCACAAATCCTGCACCTCTGTTCGTAAGTTCAATACGTCCTTCAACACCATGATTTTTTTCTGGAGAAAGGAAGTAGATACCATGTCCGTGCGACTGCAGAAATCCTTGTGAACGAAGTTCTTGAAGTATGTCAAAAACTAGCTTCCGCATGGCTACGTCCCGAACATCAATAAGCGCACAGACTTGCTTGTGGCTCAGAATGCTTTCCGGATTTTTTTCGAACACCTTGCGGATGATGTGAACAAGACTGTTCTTTAGTTTACCGCTCTTGTTACCTCTTTGTTTGTTCTTTTTCGACATATGTGCGAAGTTACACCGAAAAACAAGGAAATAATCTGTGCCATTGGTATAAATCCGTTCAGAATCATAAATTTGTGTTGAATGCCTGTCTGAAGAACAAATCTTTGTCAGGACCGTTTACTAAATTCAACAATATCCCATGAATAAGAGAGTAGAAACAGCACTGAACGAACAGATACAGAAGGAGGCATCGTCCTCGCAATTCTATCTTGCCATGGCATCCTGGGCCGAGAATAACGGGCTTAACGGGACGGCTAAATTCATGTACATGCATTCAGATGAGGAGCGGTTCCATATGTTGAAATTAGTCCGTTTTGTCAACGAGCGTGGAGGAAAAGCACAAATACCAGCCATCGATCAACCGCCTGTGGAATTTGAAAACCTTGAGAATGTGTTTGAATTATTGCTGAGCCATGAAATAAAAGTTACGGAAAGCATTAATCATTTGGTCGACATTTGTCTTCAAGAAAAAGATTACACTACACACAATTTTGTTCAATGGTATGTTTCAGAGCAACTAGAGGAAGAGGCTTTGGCGCGAACAATTTTAGATAAACTCAAATTGATCGGAGGCGATAAGGGAGGAATGTATATGTTTGACAGGGATCTTGAAAACTCAGCAATTGCTGCACAACCCGCAACCGGCACAGGCGGTCAGAAAGCATAGGTTTTTTGCAATGAAGTGGTGTAAAGAATTGTTCGCCACAGGAGCGTTGTTGCTGTTGGTTGTACTGCCGGCAAGGGGGCAGATCACCTATCGCTTCAGAAATTATACCATCAATGACGGGCTCTCTCAAAGTTCCGTTACGAGCATTTTACAGGATGAGAACCACGCGCTATGGATCGGTACGCAAGATGGTTTGAATCGTTTTGACGGGAAGAATTTTGAGATCTTCAATTCAGAAGTAACGGAGGGAATCCAGAATGAATACATCAAGTGTTCAGTCAAGACAAGTGACGGGAAGTTATGGTTTGGAACTTCTGACGGTTTGCTTTACTATAACCCAGATAAAGAGAGTTTTACCACATTCACTACAGGAGGGATCAATACCCTTCAAGTGGAGTGTATTGTAGACGATCACAAGGGAAAATTATGGTTAGGCACCATTGGTGAAGGAGTGGTGTCCTTTGATTTAAGCAAAAGAGACTTTACCACATACAATGCGCTTGTTCCGGCAAGAAAAATCCAATCCATTGCAACATTGGAAACAGGTGAGCTGGTGATCAATACAGAAGATAAAGGGCTCTACATTACTACACCTGATAAAAAGCGTTCTTTCAGAGTCACCATTCCATCTAAGAACAATTCCCAGGTAAGCATCAATTGCATAAGAAGTATCAACGGAAAGGTCTATTTCGGCACAAATCAGGGGGTTTTTGAATTTTCCCGAGCTGATTACATGGCTTACCCGGTATTTCAAAAACTGGATAGGGATCACGGTTATCTAGGTATTTCGGAGATCTATAAAACCTCTGATCAAACATGGTTTTTCGGGACAGTGAATCAAGGGCTTTTCACGATCCGTCCCGATGGAACTGTATTCAATAGTGTCCAGGACATATTTCAAAAGAATGCACTTCTTTTTAACGATATCAACGGTCTTTTTGAAGATGCATCTGGAACAATATGGTTGGCAACAGAGAGGGGATTGTCCAGTTTTGATCCACGGAATCAGGGATTTCTGGGTGTAGGCCCAAGTGGGAATCTAGAAGCCGGAATACCCACACAAACTGTCTGGAGTTTTGCGGAAGATAAGGACGCAAAGTATGTTTTTGTCGGAACAGATGAAGGTGTTTCCCGCTACGACAAAAGCCGCGGAAAGTTCAGGCAATTTTACCTAGAATCGGCCACTTCAGCTACATCGGAGGCCAATGAAATAGCGGTTCTTAGCATGTTTGTTATAGATCCTGAAAAAGTTCTTGTAGGCACGGCCGATGGCTTTTTTGAATTATCGATCTATCCGGGGAATAGTTACAACTTCAGAAAGATTGATTTTTTTAAGAACGAGGAGGAATCGATTAGACACGCCAGGGTATACAGCATTCTTCCATACAAGGATCAACAGTATTTTTTAGCCACCAAATCAGGTGCCGTCTTGTTGGACCTCAAGAAAAGAAAAGTTCAGCTCTTTGAACATGATCCGAAACGGCAAAAAGAAACGATCTCTTTAGGGATTTGTCGTCTGGTTTTCAGGGGTAACAGCGGTAGGATCTTTTTTGCTACGAGTGTTGGAGGCCTCAATGAACTTTATGAGCGTGAAGGCCAGTTGGGAATACGACCTTATGCGTTCAATAAGAAATTGACCTCTTTGACAAAGGATTATATTTCGTCCGTTTGTCAGACAGGAAAGACTGAGTATTGGTTCGGTACGTTTGGTTCCGGTCTGCTATACTGGAATGAAGGAACAAAAGAGGCGAGGGTGTATACTAAAAGAGAGGGCCTCCCGAATAATGTTATTTACAGCGTACTTCCGGATGGTTCTGATCACTTGTGGTTGAGCACAAATAAAGGTTTGTGTCGCTTCAGCCGGGTGAACGGTAAAACAACCAACTACACGGAAGATGACGGGTTGATGAGTAATGAGTTCAACTTAGGCGCGTATATGCGTTCACGGTCAGGAGAACTCTACTTTGGTGGTATATATGGATATAACTTTTTCGATCCGAAAAAAATGTCGCTTCAGAGCAACGATATTCGGGTCAAACTGACCCGGATAAGACTGGACAAGGGTTGGTTGAAACCGGGTGAAAAAGGGTCGCTGCTTAGCGTTCCACTTTCGAGGCTGAAGACGATCGATCTTACTTACCGACAACGCAGTTTTTCTATCCGTTTTCAACCCACAGACCTCAGTAATCCGGAACAGGTTAATTACAAGTATATGCTTGAGGGGTCGGATGACGGTGAGATACTTATCGGTAACAATAACGAGATTCGATTTACAAGCCTTTCTCCCGGAGCCTATAAACTGTTGATTTACGCGCGCATTGGTGATGGTGAATGGGGTGTGCCTACTGTTCTAGAGATCAACATTGGAAATCCATTCTGGGCTACCTGGTGGTTTATTCTGATGGTTGCCGCCATTTTAGGTATAGGTATCCGTTTGTTCGTTAGAAAGCGAATAGAGGATGCAAGGCGGGAACAGGTTCGCCTGGAAATGAAAGTGGCACAGCGAACACGTGAGATCCGTGCCCAGAACATCCAGATCGAAAGACAGAAACAGCAACTCGAAAAAGAGAAGAACAAGGTTGTGGAACAACAACGTCTGCTTCAGATAGAAAAGGATAAAACTGAAAAACTGCTCAAGAACATCATACCGGAATCCACAGCGGAAGAATTAAAGAACAAAGGAAGGGCGAGTGCCCGGGCGTATAAGACAGTATCCGTGATCTTCACGGACTTTGTTGGTTTTACCAAGATCGCAGACCGAATGACGCCAACCGAGCTCGTGAGTAAGCTGGATGTGTATTTTAGAAAGTTTGACGAGATAATTGTAAAGAACAATCTGGAGAAGATAAAAACGATCGGTGACGCCTACATGTGTGCAGGAGGAGTTCCTGTTCGCAACAACACCAATCCTATCGATGCATGTCTGGCAGCGCTTCAGATCCAGGATTACATGGCAAAATTAAAATTCGAGGCAATTGCCAACAATGAAGAATATTGGGATCTCAGACTTGGAATAAATACAGGTGAAGTAACAGCCGGAGTAATCGGAAGTGAGCGACTGGCCTACGATATCTGGGGGGCCACGGTCAATCAGGCCCAGCGTATGGAAATGCTCGGAGAGCCGGGCAAAGTAACTATAACCGGTAACACGTTCAAGCACATAGAACCGTATTTCGAATGTACCTTCAGAGGCAAAGCACAAACTAAAAGCCGTGGACTGATCGATATGTACACGGTGGACAGGATCAAACCAGAATTGTCGGTAAATGGTGAAGGTATTATCCCAAATGATCGTTTTCAACAGATCGTTAATCTACACCATTACAGCTCGATCAACTATTACAAAGCCGAACGGCACATAATGAAAGTGTTGGAGAAAGGTCTTTCTGATAAGTTGCGTTACCATAGTATAGAGCACACAAAGGATGTTGTTAAAGCGGTAGAACGCATCGCTTTGAGCGAGGGAGTAACCGACGAGGGGCTTTTTCTCTTGAAATCGGCAGCTACATACCACGATGCCGGTTTTGTGGAGCAGTATGAAAAAAATGAGCCCATCGGTGCCAGGCTCGCAGAAGAGATCTTACCGAAGTACGGGTATACAGAACAACATATTGAAACGATCAAAGAGCTGATTTTCGTCACACAGATTCCGCACAAACCCAAAAACAATCTGGAAGAGATCATTTGTGATGCTGACCTCGATTACTTGGGGAGGGATGATTTTCACGAGATCGCAGATAAGCTGAGAATAGAGCTTAGGGAGCACGGAAAGATCGATAGTGACCGTAAGTGGGACGAAATGCAGGTGGCTTTTCTCACCATGCACCGCTATTTTACGGAAACATCCATTCAGACGCGCCTTGAGAAAAAGATAAAGAACCTGGAAGAGGTAAAAGCACGTTTGGAAAGGGATGAATATATTGACTAACAAGTAAAACAGAAAATTCATATTTTTGATTTATGACGTTCAGTACATCCTCCTCAACCAATGCGTTAATAATGAATGGCAAAGCGGCCCACGTCGTAAACCCATGGCACATTACCATAGATCTGGAAAACGAAACGATCACCATTCGGAAGCGGAATAAAATTCTGATAGGTGTAGATGAGAAGGTTATCGCATTCAAATATGTTCGGAACATTACAGTTGATGAGCATCTTTTTGGTGCAGATGTGCACATCAAAGTGGTAGGAGGCACGGCCTCCGTCTATTGTCTCTCAAAAAGCGATGCTCAGCACATCAAAGAAATGTTGCTTGAACACAATCGAACGAAAGGCGGTAAAAGTATCGTAGTGATTTAACAGGCATTGCAGAAAAACTAGACGTTGAAACAAATAAATAACGTTCTGTTTAAAGCAGAACTTTTGGTTTCGGGTTGTAAAAAGTAAGATTCAATACCAAGTACAGTAGAGACGCTGGATGATCAAGGAATATGCACCGATCATCAGGACCCAAAGATCACACGGGTAGCTGTACACCAATAGTTTTTATTTATAGAAAAGAAACGCAGACACATTGCCTAAACCCGTTTCAACTTCCTCGTTGATCTATACAAAAAAAGCTACCGGTTTGGGCAGCTTTTTACATGTATAATAGTTCTATTACTTGATCTGATCAGGGTTGTTCGCCGCTTTGTCGTTCAGCTTTTTCTGGATGTTCAACCAGTAGAATAAACCGACAAATCCGAGGACGATCAATGAATAATTCACAAGATCGCCGATCACCTCAAAAGGGATGAACAATACGTTGTTGAACAGATCACCCAATCCATAAAAAAAATCTGAAGAGCTCATGTTGATACGATTTGTTATGGCAAAGAAAATCAATTTTCCAGAACACTTGTAAAAATGACCTTTTTTTAACAAATCGAATCGTTAATTAAATCCCTGGATCATTTTTGTTAACGCGATGAAGTCTTCAACGGAGAGTCTTTCCGGACGCTCTTGCAGGTATGGATGCTCAAATCCGTTGTCCTTGATCAATGGTTTTATGGAGTTCCTTATGGTCTTTCTGCGTTGGTTGAAGCTCATCTTGACCACACGAATGAAAAGTGCTTCATCGCAACCAAGCTCTTTTCGGTGATTTCGCGTGCAGCAGATCACGCCGGATTTTACTTTTGGTGGCGGACTGAAAACGTGTTCGTCTACTGTAAAGCAATATCGAATATCATAGAAGGCCTGAAGTAACACGCTTAGAATCCCATATTGCTTAGATCCCGGCTTCTCGGCAACGCGCTCGGCAACTTCCTTTTGAAACATACCCATGATCTCAGGGATCTGTTCACGGTGATCCAAGCATTTGAAAAGGATCTGAGATGAAATATTGTAAGGGAAATTTCCTACCACACCGAACGGTTCATCGCCCATGTATTTTTTTAGGTCAATCCGCAGGAAATCTGCCTCGAAGATCTTTCCTTGAAGTTGTGGAAAATGTTTTTCGAGGTATTCAACAGATTCTGTATCAACATCCATCACCGAAACGTCAAGATCCCCGCGTTGTAAAAGGGACTCTGTCAGCGCACCCATTCCTGGGCCGATCTCCAGCACACGTTTGCTACCATTTTCAACTGTGTATTGGTCAGCAATCTTTCTGCAGATGTTCTTATCGGTCAGAAAGTGCTGCCCCAGGTGTTTTTTCGCACGAACTGTCATGAGTTCCTGAATTCCTCGATAACGGACAAGATCGTCCGAAACGCAGCAAAACGACCGGCGAAGCGTTCAGCATGTTCTTTTTGTAAACGAGGGGCATGATTTTCCCTGTATTCTTCGATCTTCTCCTTATTTGGAGACAGGTAGGTGATCGCGTAGGTAATACCCTCATCTTCTTCTCCGTGAACACGTGAAATACGGCTTTCAATAAAACAGCTGGTGGCCATTACATCGGGAATATGTTTCGTCCGCATCCAGACCAGCCATTCATCGGCAATGCCCGGATCAACACTCACGGTTACGTTGTAAAGGATCATAAAAGGAAAATAGGGTTGATTTATTGCCTTAAAACCCAGCCGGAGAAACCCAGTGAACCTGCTTTCGTTACGACCTGTTGTAACGCTTCTTCGGAAAGAGCGCCACCTGCGCTTACCCTGATCAGTCCATTTGCCTGACCAACGATGGAGGCGTCAAAACCGTTGGCTCGTAATTTAGCCATAAGATTATTGGCATTTGTTTCACTAGCAAAACAACCGACAACGAAGTGCATTCCTGCATTGAAAGCATTGGAAGAGGGTTCTTGTGTCTCTGCACTCGGCTCATTAACTGAAACGGGCGCTTCTATTTTTACGGGTATAAATGTGTCATCATCAAAGGCGTAAGAAAAGACCTTAACATCCGTTGGCAGTTCGGAAACATCTTCGTCAAGACTTCTTTCTTTTTCCGGAAAAACACGCAGTTTTAATGCTTTAGTTTGATAGCTTCCATCAACGCTGTGGTAGAATGGGTTAAAATCACTGATCGACAGCATGCCAGATTCCAGCACATCCGTTTTAACAGGAATCCAGTAACTGTAGAAAGCTATGGGTAAGAAGCATGCAGCAGCAACATAACGCCACGCTTTGGAACGTTTTTTAAGTTCTTTCGGCTCAGCAGTGTCTGTTCCATTGTCTTTTTCTTCCACCTGATCAACCCCTGCGAAATCGATCGAACGGATAGGTGTTTCTGTTTTGCTAGCAGCGGCCCCGGTAACAACTGTTTCTGCTTGTTTTTCAGAAACAAAGTGAACCTTACCTAATCCATAGGATTGAAGTAGAAGGTTGAAGAAACGATCTTGATCGAAACGAATATTTCGTTCATAGTCAAAATACAGCTGACCGATGTTTTCAAGTGTTACACGTTCTCCCCTACGCAATGTATCCATCCACCTCGTTGCGGTGTTGAGCACATGATCACTGGCATCCGTATATGTAACAGCATTAATGCGTGCATACTCGCTAACGAGTAGTCCGTCGTTATTGATGAGCTGACGATTGAATAAGAGGGATTTTTTCGGAGGAACCATAGTGCCCAGAGCGTAATCGATCGTTGCCGACGATTGGTTGGCAACAAAGCCTCCAAATGTCGGGACAATGACACAATTGTGCCTAAGTAACAAATCGCCAATGAGTTGCTCTACCGAGATCATGGTTCAAATTTAGGAATTAGATTCCACCTTTACAACATACGAGGGGAATGCAACCGGGTTACAGGAATTGCAATACTTTTTCTACATCTTCCGGCACATCGATGTTTGGTGTTTCAATATTCGTTTCAACGATCTTTATAGGGTAACCATAGTATAACCAACGGAGCTGCTCCAGTGATTCAGCCTTTTCCAGCAGTGTAGGTTCCAGCTGGGTGATTTCCCTTAGGACATCTGCACGATATGCATAAAGACCAATGTGGCGCAGATAAGGGTAGAACTTCTTCGGTTCTGCAGCTTTCGAATGTGCATAATTCGGCACACAGCTTCTGCTGAAGTAAAGAGCAAAGTCTCTGTGGTCTGTTACAACCTTGATCCTATTTACATTTTCCAGATCATCGGGTTGTATTTCTTTTGTTCCAAGTGTTGCGATCTTCACTTCCCGGTCCGTGAATACCGCCAAAAGCTGATCGATCTGGCGGTGGTCCACCAAAGGTTCGTCTCCCTGTATGTTGATCACAACATCCACATCAGGATGATAATCAAGAACCTCCGCACAGCGATCGGTTCCGCTGGGATGCAGTTCCTGGGTCATGCGCACTTTTCCGCCGAAAGCAATTACGGCGTCGTAGATCCGGGCATCATCAGTGGCAACTACCAGCTCACTGATCAGCTTTGAACGGGCCGCACCTTCGTAAACACGCTGGATCATGGTCTTCCCTTTCAGGTCGATCAGTGGTTTACCGGGAAAGCGGCTGGACCCGTAGCGCGCGGGGATGACACCTAGAACCTTCATCAGAATTTCATCTGCAGCTGAAGCACAAAGTTTCTCGGAGGCTGAATATCTCCAGGTCGAGAAGAGTATTCAGCATTCAAAAGGTTATTTACAATGAAGCCAAGTCGAAAAGAATCGCTGAGTTTATAACCAAATCGGGCATCAAACACCAAGTTTCCTTTGTTGTATTTCTGTCGGTACTCTTTCAATCCCGGCAACAGATAGGTGCCATTACCGATGAGATCCTCTTCGAAGATCTTGTCAATATTGTTCATATTGCTGTTGTAGCGGCAAGAGAAACCTAGGGAATACTTCTTG
This sequence comes from Bacteroidota bacterium, assembly GCA_046307935.1. Classification (GTDB taxonomy): domain Bacteria; phylum Bacteroidota; class Bacteroidia; order Flavobacteriales_D; family Crocinitomicaceae; genus M0103. The sequence continues at coordinate 13,770 of JBKCAB010000208.1, forward strand.
TAATTCGCTTCTACATCTGCTTTTACGAGGTGATTGAAACGGTATTTAAGCGTGTAATATCCGTTCTTAGTTCTGGTAGTGTCTGAAAAACCATTCACGTAAGTTGAATTGTCATTCAACGTGACGGGATTCATGTAGGTATATCCGATAAGTGAAACAACCTCAACATCCTTGATCTTACCCGTGCTGTTAAAAGACAGCTCCAACCCTGTAATTCGGGCATCTTCTGTGTTCTGCGCCTGAAACCCAATGAGTCGCTCGTATTCGTACCCCTGAGACAGAAGATCGAAGAATTCTGCCGCATCAACGGCATTGTTTGCAGGATCGAGCTGGCGGTAGGTGATCGGATTATAGATCCCGAAAGTAAACTCCATCATGTTCGAATACTGATTGATGAATCCTGCCACATCGATCAGCCCTTTCCAGTCACCAATCTTTACACCCTGTTTTAAACCAATCTCTGCCGCCCATCCAATCTCCGGACGCACGAGTGGGTTCGGGAAAATATTCAAAGCACCTACGCTAGTTTCAGTGTAACGCTCAGCAACGGAGGGATAACGTATGCCCTGACCAGCTGATACGCGAAGATGTGTGTACTCCGCCAAACGATAATGTGCCCCGGCTCTAAATACAGGATAAACATTGATCTCTTTGTTAAGCAGCCCGTAGAGGTCACTTTTGGTATCAACGGTGTTCGTATCCATTTTATAGTATTCCAGACGCATTCCAGCCGTAAGGTCAAGCCGGTTCATGTGGTGCTCATATTGCGAGTAAAGCGCGAGATTCGTTGCGTCATGGTCACCAAAAAGGTTTGACCGCACAACATTGTACGATTCCATAATACCTGCAGACAATGTGCTACCATTTTCATACTGTCGCTGGAACTGGTATTCAGCCATATAGATCGTAGCTTGATTACTTTGTGCGTCATTGCTGACATTACCATTCTTAGCAAAATAAACACGCGTCTTCAGATTATGCCGATTGTTGAACTTATCAATGACCTTAAGATATGGGTCAATAAAAAATCGTTGTCCCAGGTTGAATGACAAGGTTGAAGAAGAATCTGCCAGAGAAGGCTCATAACTTCCAAAAAGCGAGGGCTTACTGAATACTCCTCCGCTTGGTGAATAAGCAGCAGAGTCGCTTTGCCAGATCAGGAAGCTACCGGTCTTCTGTGCTTGAAAGTTATAGCCTACGCCCATTTTCGCTCTTTTCAGTTTTTCGGGCCGGAAATAGATCGTACCGCTCAAGCGACCACGGTATTCCAACTCACCTTCACGATAACCATCGTTGTGAAATAATGTTGTGGAAGCGGTGTATCCCCATCTTTTGAACATTTGTCCACGGTAGGCTTCTATCATCTGGCTCATCGGCACGCCAGCAGCAGGTCTCACCATGCTGTTGTTGTTCGCGTCCCACCATTTTAGCGATGATCTGGAAGGACTGTCGTAAATTCCCGCCTGCACTTTGATCTTCGTCTCCGGCTTTAATCCGGGTTCTTTTTCCGTAAGTGCGATCACACCGTTCAAAGCACCACTTCCGTAGAGCACAGAGGCAGCACCTTTCATGATCTCTATTTGTGACGCTTGCTCAATGGGAATGGCGTTCCATTGAGTATCTCCGGCATATCCTGAAAGAAGCGGCATACCATTCCACAGAAGAAGCACGCGGCTTCCTGCTCCATATGCGAATCCGCTGCCTCCGCGAATGCTCACCTGACCATCCATAGTGAAAACACCAGGGCTTTGATCCACTGCCTGTTCCAGGTCGTTCACACCCTTGTTATCGATAAGACTGGGTCGCAGGATCTCCATGGATATCGGCACTTCCTCTATTTCCTGTGTTCGTTTTCCCGCGCTGACGACCACCGTTGACAGGTTTTGAACAGGCTCCCGCATGGTGATGGTGATCGTACCCGGTGCTTCCAGGACGGTTGTATCCGGGCCATAAGGCAGCATTGTGGTGATGAGTTGAACAGGGTAGTTCGTCACAGAAATTTTAAAATTTCCATCGTAATCAGAGATAGTACGTTGTCCTTCTGAACTAACGATCTTTGCTCCTACCACTGGTTCCTTATTTTGGTCTTCTATTACTTTACCGCTGATCTGAGCATTGAGTAACAGGGGCATGAAAAGCACCAAATAAATAAGTTTATGCATGTTATTCACGGCTTATATGAAGTTCAATATTAACAAAATTTTACTTAACGCTTGCGTTACTGAAAATGGTACTGGAACTGAACTATAAAATTCCTGGGAGGTTGAATGTCGGCAGGCCTTGAGGCATATTCGGCGTTGAAAACGTTGTTCACAATGAATCCTACCCGGTATTTATCTTGGAATTTATAGCCCATCCTGAGGTCGAAAACGAGGTTTCCTCTCTGGTTATTTTCTCGGTACTCTTTGAATCCCGGGAGCACATAATTACCGTCCGGGAGTTCCTCTTCAAATATCCTGTCAATATTTTTCATAAAGCTGCTGTATCTACTAGAGATCCCAAAGCTGACATTCTTGTAAGTGGATTCTACGTCGGCTTTAGCCAGGTGATAGAAACGGTACTTCAGCATGTTGGAAGAATCGGAAGACCAGTAGGTATAATCTGGACTTGTATTGAGACTAACAGGATTCATGTACGTATATCCTAACAGAGAAACGACCTCAACCTCTTTGATCTTGCCCATGCTATTGAATGACAACTCCACTCCCGTTATTCGGGCTCTTTCCGTATTTTGTGCCTGAAAGCCGAGCAGCTGCCCAATGGAAAACCCGTTGTTCAAGATCTCGCCCAGTTCAGCAAGATCGGCCGTATCAGGACTTGTTCCTAGCACATCCAATTGCCTGAAATCATACGGGCTGAATACTCCAAAATTGAATTCGATCATATTGTTGTATTCGTTAATGAAGCCAACGGCGTCTATCATCGCCTTCCATTTGCTGATCTTAAAGACCTGTTTGATGCCTGCTTCAGCAGACCAACCTTGTTCAGGGTTTAATTTAGGATTGGGAACAACAACAACACTCCCGTTGGATGTGGAGACATAGCGTTCAGCAACTGAGGGAAAGCGAACACCTTGCCCGGCAGAAGCTCGTAGAAAGGTGTGTTCTGTCAGGGCATAGTTCAGACCGGCTCTGAAAACAGGATAAAAAGGAATGGTATCCTTTCCAACGAGTAGTCGTGAGTCAGGATAAAGACTGTCCATCCTGAAATATTCAAGCCTCAGTCCTGCGGTGATTCCCAAGCGACCAAACTTCAGGTCTGTTTGAGCGTATGACGCCATATTCAGTGAACGGTGATCTTTAAACACTGTGCTGGTTACCACGTTGTTATTGTTCGTAATTCCAAGGGTAAGCTGTCCGAATTTTTTAAAGGAATGCTGGAACTGATAATCTGCATAGTACATTTCGGCTTTTGCGGAAGCATACACATACACATCATTTCCTGTTGATACCATGTAGTAGCGGGTTCTCAGGTAATGCGTATTGTTTTTCCTGTCGATATACCGGATATACGGATCCACATTCAACCGCAATGAACGCTGAACACTGATACTGTTCGTCTCATACGCCTCCTCGGCACTTCTCCAGAGGATGAACATGCCCATTTTCTGATATTGAAAGTTATAACTCAAGCCGGCTTTCAAACGTGTTTGTTTAAACCGGTAAGATAAAGAACCGTTCAATCGAGCTCTGTCCTCCGTTTCATCTTGTCGATACCCGTAGTCTTTAACGCCGTTGAACCCCATTGTGAAGCCGACTCGCCCGAACTGCTTTCCATAGTACCCTTCTGCCAAGTGAAAAGTCGGATTTCTCTCCCACCAGATCAGACTTGACCGTCTGGGATCCCCGTAGATCCCTGATTGCACTTTGAATTTAATTTCCGGGGTAAGTCCGGGTTCTTTTTCCGTCATCGCGATGATGCCGTTGAGTGCGCCGCTGCCGTAAAGAACGGATGAGGCGCCTTTAATGATCTCTACCTGTGATGTTTGTTCTAAGGGGATCGCATTCCATTTTATGTCTCCCACGTCTGGAGAGGTCATCGGAATTCCATTCCAAAGGGCCAGTACCCTGCTGCCTGCGCCATAGGCGTATCCGCCTCCGCCCCGAATGCTTACCTGCCCATCCATGGCAAATACCCCTGGAGTCTGATCAGCAACTTGTTCAAGATTGGTCAATCCTTTATTGTCGATAAGTGCCGGACGAATGATCTCCATTGAGATGGGTACTTCTTCAATATTCTGATCAGAACGGGAGGCGGAAACAACCACATCCCTGATCTCCTGGACCGCTGTAAAAAGACCGATCGTCAGTGTGGTGTCTCTGGTTACATAAACCGAATCGGTTAAATACCCCGTTAAGGAGAATTTTACCTCAACAGGATAATCTTTTACGGCGATAGTGAAAGAACCGCGCGCATCCGTCAGGGTGTTTTGTCCGCTGGAAAGTTGAACCCGGACACTGAATAGGGGTTCACCCGTTGCTGCATCGGTTATTCTTCCATTCAACTGAGAAAGCAGTACGAATGGCAGTAGCAGAGTGAAAATAAACGGAACGAACTTCATGTGAAGGTTCGAAATTATTTATTAAATTAAGTTCCCGAAACTACCAAAAAAATTGAAACAACAAGACCTAAAGTACAAGATCGCCTTGACTTTGTTGCAAGGAATAGGGCCGAGAAAGGCATCATTGCTTTTGGCTAAGATGGGTTCTTCTGAAGCGGTTTTCCTTGAGAACCTATCCGTAATTCACAGAGAAACAGGAATCAGCAGGGAGTTGCTTAGATCATTGAAAAGGGAAGAGGCTCTCGAAAACGGAGAAAAATATGCTGAGTATGTGGTTCGTCATGGGCTAAATTCCCATTTTTTTCTTGATGCGAATTATCCCCGAAGGTTGCGGCAGATCGCTGATGCGCCGATCATGCTCTACAGCAAAGGAAATATTGAGATGAATGCGGCCAGAACTGTTGCTGTTGTTGGAACGAGAAGCGCCACTTCTTATGGGCGGGCGCTATGTGAAGAGCTCATTCTCAGCTTAAAGGAGCATGAAGTACAAATAGTGAGCGGTATGGCTTATGGTATTGACATTTGTGCTCACAATGCTTGTGTTAGAAATGAACTTCCGACAGTGGGAGTATTGGGTCATGGCTTAGACAGGATCTATCCGCGACAACATAGTAAAACAGCAGAAATGATGCTGGAGAAAGGAGGGTTGTTGACAGAGTTCTTGCCGGGAACAAAGCCTGATCGGGAGAACTTTCCGATGCGAAACAGGATCGTGGCCGGAATGACTGACGCTACAATCGTGATCGAAAGTAAAGTGACGGGAGGTTCTTTGATCACAGCTGATCTTGCTTTTGACTACGATAGGGAGGTTTTTGCTTATCCGGGAAATGTTGGACAAACACATTCTGAGGGTTGCAATCTGTTGATCAGAAAAACCAAGGCTCAGCTCATTACTAACGGTGAACAATTCCTAGATGCTATGAGCTGGGGTCACAACAGGAAGCATGAACGGGTAACTAAGCACGTATTGTTCGACCAACTTAGTGAAGCAGAGAAAAAAGTTTTGGAATACCTTTCTGATGATTCTGCTCACATGGACATGATCGCGATGCACTTGCACATTCCGGTTTTCAAAATGAGCCCACTTCTTCTTAGTATGGAGATGAAAGGTTTAGTAAGGACTGAGCCTGGAAATATGTACAAGGCAACATAAAAAAGGGGCCGATCAGGCCCCTTTCACTTATCTTCTGATACCGATCTTCAGGAATCTTCTGTTATCAACCACTTCAGCACTCTTCTTGATCGCGCTCAATGCCTGATTTTGAAGTCCGCCCCGCAACGTAGCCAGCATCTGATCTTTTTCAGCATTGTAGTTTGATGCAGAAGGGGCCTTGACGGTTTTGTCTATTCTGATCACATATACGCCCATTTTTCCCTTCAATGGAATCGTTTTCGCACCGTCCTTCAGATTAGAGAATAAAGCGCCGATTACTTCCGGCTCGAATCCTGCTCCTGTGATCTGTGGGTTCCCGAAAGTGACTTCAGCTTTCATGACAGTAGTGTTTCCTCGTTTTGCCATGGCATCGAGCGTTTTATCCTTGAGAAGCTGGTTGGTTAATCGTTGTGCTTTTTTCTCTTCGATGAGGTCACGACGCATCACTTTTTCGATGTCTTCAAAATTCGGAACGCCCTTCTCACGAATGGAAGAAACCATAGCTATGACATAACGATCTTTGTCTTTGATCGGCGCTGTGGTGAGGTCTCCGATCTCCGCATTTTCGTCATAAGCGAGTTTTAGGATCTTATCCTCCGCAAACGGAGTTGTGAAACCGTATAACTTGGGATTATCTGTCATGATCTGAAGTGGGCGGGCAAAATAGCCGGCCTTCTGAACAATTGTATCGAACATGTCCAGTTTTTCTTTAGCTCCTTCGAGTTTAGATATCTTTGCATCAAGTTTATAAAGCAGATCGTATACTTCCGAGTCTTTTTTATCGATGGTTTCCTGACTTGCTTTGAATGTCTTCTGAATAGCAGCTACTACAGGGAAAGTTGACTCGTTTCGTCCAAGAACTTCAATGATGTGGATCCCGTATTGGGTTTTAACCGTTCCTATAGTGCCGATCGGCTTGGTAGCACAGAAAGTTGAGAACTCCGGAACCATTTTGGCTTCAATAAAGTCTTCATATTTCCCTCCGTTATTTGGCGCCCCTTGCTGATCTCGGTCATCTGTGAACTTCATTACATTCTCATCGAAATTCTCTTTGGTGAGAAACTTCATAATGCTGTCCGCTTTCTTTTGAGCAAGTGCAAAAGCTTTTTCGTCCGTAGCACCTTTGGTACTGATCAAAATGTGGCGGGCCGTTAATGATTGAGGAGTAAATCCTATCACCTTTGATAGAACGAGGTATCCATTTTTTCCATTGAATGGACCAACAATATCGCCGATTTTTGCCTTCGCAAACGTTGAATCCATCGATTTTGGATAGGTAACGGCCACGTTCTGAGCATTTGGATTTCCTTCGGGAACAGCTGTTGCAATTTTACCTGAAGAATAGAATTTCAATTCTGAGTTTTTCAGCACGAACAATGAATCATTTGGTGCTGAGGCGAAAGAAGACTTCAGCTGACTCATGGTTTTGTTAAAGTCCATTGAATCTTTTTTGGAAGGCAAGATGTTTACATCGAACCAACGAACCTCACGACTCTCCTGACGGTTCTCATACTTTTTCTCGCCTTTATGCTCATCGTAGTATCTTTTGACGTCCTCGTCGGTTACCTTGATGTCCTCATCACTGATCTCTGAGTATCGTCTGACAACATAAGAAATACTCTTAACCTCTTTCTGAGCAAAATACTCTTCCTCAGCTTCTAGCTTGGTAACATATAAACCCTGGCCCAGCAAAGCGAAATATTTTTCTTGCTTTCTGCGGTCGCTGTAATACTTTTTACTGTCTTGCCATTGTTTTTGAACGTTTTTATCACTGGATTTCTCCATTTCTTAAATGCGTTTCTGCAGCAGTTTCGAGTTGAACAAACCG
>JBKCAB010000209.1:0-443 GCA_046307935.1 Bacteroidota bacterium
TTTCCAGATTGCCCGACATTATCTCAATGTGTGTTTCGGTATTCTTAGGTTTTGTCCAGGTCTTTACAATTTCGTTGGCTTTTCTTAATTCTATGGTTGCTCTCTCTTTGTTCGATTCTGCAAGATACAACATAGCCAAACCCTGATGAATGTGAGCGCCTTCGGGATATTTTAAGCTCAATTCCTGGAGAGCTTGTTTTGCAATAGCCATATCCCTTCGTTCTTGAATCTTCAGCATCGCATCGAAAAATGAAATCCTGTCCTGAACAGATCCATACATTGCGTCATTCGTATCGATGAGCATCAATACAGTTTCATAATCGCTTTTTGTGGTGTAGAAATCTTCATTTTTTCCGATCACGGGTTTACCGCTCAGAAAAAGATTGGCATTTCGCTGACCTCTCTCCAGCAGTGCAGTAAGAACCAGCTCCTTCAACAAATAC
>JBKCAB010000210.1:0-13033 GCA_046307935.1 Bacteroidota bacterium
GGCAAAGGTGGTCGAACTTAAAAATGACCGTCCTTCGGATAGTTACACCGAAATGCTTATCCTGGCGCTGGTTGAACTTGATGAGTTACTTTTCAACGCCACTTTTGGTGCTGTAGTTAAAGAGTTTGGATTGGAGAAAGCATTCGCATCCTGCATCGTTCCTTTCTTCGAAAGAATCGGTGTGATGTGGTTGGTTGGTACGATCAATCCTGCACAGGAACATTTCATTTCCACGCTCATCCGACAAAAAGTAATTGTTGAAATAGATAAATTACCTGTCCCACCGCGACAGGAGCATCCTGTAGTGCTATTCACCCCGGAGCATGAGTGGCATGAGATCGGACTTTTGTTCTATAATTATATCCTCCGTTCAATGGGGATCTACACGGTTTATCTAGGACAGAGCGTTCCATTCGATTCGATCGTGGATGTAGTTGCGAAAATGCAACCTTCTGCACTTGTAACCTCATGGGTAACAGCAGTAGACAAAAAGTTCATGAAACATTATTTCGAAGAGCTGGAAAATAAGGCAAATGGTGCAACATTGATTGCCGGAGGATTTCAGCTTGCAGACATTGATGAAAGCCTGAAAAAAAGACTCTCTATTGTTCAGTCAGTGGCTGACATACGTCAATACTTTATTTGATCATAATTCCCTTCTGACCAAGCACAGGTAACACCGTCATTTTTTCCGCTGATATCGTTTCTGGAAGAAAAACAAACTTTTTGTCGTACATCACCTCGTTAACCCAAAAGCTCACCCAAAATTCATTGGCCAATCCGAGCACATCATCCATGATCGGTTCCAGCTTGGCCGCTTCATTGGGAAGTAACACCTCCAAAGAGTGCCGTAAAGTAGATGTCCTGACACGCTCACCTGTAGTAGCATTCTCACCGTAACCTGTGCTTGTAACAATGATCCCTTCCATAATATCGTCTCTCAAATTGAGCAGATACGCATAGAACATCCTTTCATTCAATTCGTTGATCTCTTCAACAATAGCGATGGCCACATTCTCTACTTTTGGTCCAAGCAGTCCTTCCTTCATGCTTTAAATGATTATTTTGTTGATGCTGCGATCCTTCGGCCGATATTGAGATAGGTGAAAAAATCTTTGGGGTGTCCCACCATCCGTTCCAGTTCTGTTCGTTGTTGAGCGGACATTTTCTTTGCCATATCCACATTATCCATTCGTTCTAAACCTAACCTCACGATCACCAGATCTTTTGATGGAATGCTAATTATATATTGCCCTTTGATGCCCCTACAGTAATAAATGTGGTCTGTTCCATCGAAATAATGCCAGATATGTAGCCCATATCGCTGGTTAACAATGCCTTCTTTGGTGGCTATAGCGGGTAACTCGAACATTTCATTCATATACCATAATGGAATGATCTGATTTTTTCCAACCTTACCTTTGTTCATGATCAATTTACCCAATCGGCCAAAATCACGTGCCGAGGAATACAGACAGCAAAAAGCTTTTTCATCACCTCCCTTTCTGTCCAGACTCCAGTAGGCGTCGTGCTCTGCTCCTATACGTTTCCAGATCTTTTCCTCCAGGTACTCACTCACACTCTTTCCTGTGGCCTCTTCAACCACGTAGGCAAGCAGCTGTGAGTTTCCACTCTGGTAATTGAATGTTTTTCCGGGTTCCGTAATCCTTTTTTGGCGAGTTACCAGTGCATATAGATCAGATCCGTAGTACGATTCCGCATTTGTCGATAATGGATTTTTACCGCTTTCTTCCCAGTCAAGACCGGAAGACATCATCAATAAATGGCGGATCGTAATGGTATGCCTGCCTTTCTCCAGAAATTCCGGAACATAATTTCCAACGGGTTCATCCAGACTTTTGATCTTTCCTTCGTCCAACGCAATGCCAACCAGCAAGGCAACTACCGTTTTTGCAGCAGAAAAAGAATTCGAAACGGTATTTTCCTTGTGCGTATCAAAATATTCTTCAAACAAGACCGAATCTCCCCTGAAAACGAGAAAGGCTTTCGTGTGCATCGAATGCATAAAGCGCTTTTCACCCTTTCTAAGGTCAAGGTGGCTCGCTTGTGTATCTCTTTTCCATGGGATTGTTTTTCCTCGGCGTACAGTGGAGTAGTGAAAATAATCCCGTTCATAGATATCCGGGCTCATCTTCCCTGCAAAATAGGTGTACGCCACCCCTTTGTAGAGATAAAACCGCCCGGAAAGCACTATGAACAAATTCAATATGATAATCAGCGCTAATAGCATGAAAAGGAAGGTCCGAAGCACTTTCCGAACCAAGAACCAAGTTTTACTGAACTTATGCGCCATAATCGTAACCGAACTGCTCAGCGAGCTTTTTTTTTAGAAGAGTTTTAACTTCCATTATATCAACGGGTTTGCCCAATTCATGTTGCATTGAAGTTACTGCTTTATCATCGATACCACAAGGAATGATATGTGAAAAGTAGTTCAAGTCGGCATTCACATTGAATCCAATACCATGCATGGTCACCCATCGGGAGCTTTTAACTCCCATTGCGCAAATCTTTCTCGCCCGTGTTGTTTCACCTTCGACCCAAACACCAGTGAGTCCATCCACACGTCCCGACGCGATCCCGAATTCGCTCAGTGTATTGATGACCGCTTCTTCCAGGTAACGCATGTATTTGTGAATGTCTGTAAAGAATTGATCAAGGTCGAAAATGGGGTACGCAACCAACTGACCCGGACCGTGGTAGGTAATATCTCCGCCGCGATTAATCTTGTAAAAGCTGGCACCCTTATCGGAAAGTTCTCGTTCGTTCAACAGCAAATGATCCGCACTACCACTCTTACCGAGAGTATACACATGAGGATGCTCACAGAACAAAAGGTGGTTTTCAGTTTGAAGGCCTGCCTCCCCGTTACGGATCCGAATCTTTTTGTCGATGGTCGCTGCAAATAAGCTTTCCTGATAATCCCAGGCCTCTTGATAATCGATCATTCCCAAGTCAAGAAAATGGACGATCGGTGTCATCCTTTAAACTTTGACAGTTCATCCTTAAGGTAGTAGATCACATCAATATCGATGGGGTCAACACCCTTATCGACAGCAAGATAATAAGATGCCCAATCCACCAAATGAATCAAATAGAATGACCGCTCGATCATATTGCTCCCTGTTGCATTGATCTCTGTTACATGAGGTGTTTTCTTACGAACGAGTTCCATAGTGATCTCGTAACGTTTCTGATTTCTTGGTATAAGATCACCGGTGTTCATAAAGACAACAGCAAACCGTTCATCTCCACCGCCCCAGCCTACTAGCTCGTTGTGGTTCATTTCAGGAATGACATGGTGCCAGCACAAATACTTGGCATTCTCTTCAAACTGCTGACGGGCTCGGATTGCAATTCCTTCATATTTTGCTCCGGCATAAAAGATACCCACTTTGCAATCCATAAAAGTTGCCACTCTCTTAGCTTCAGTTTGAATTTCAGCGGATCGATCCTTTATTAGATCTCTTGCAGTTCGAATCTCTTCCAATTTTCCTGCATGAATTAGCCCGAGCTGAGTCAGAATATTCACCAGCTGGATCACCGAATAGGCGAGCTGCGTTCGGGGTGGTTTACCTCCCGGAACAACAACGCTATCGTATCCGTTGGCCTCGCAGAAATCCTTAAGCTCGCCTCCGGATCCGATCCCAATGATGTGTGCTCCCTTCTCATGAGCTTTTTGGACACTAATCAGCGTTTCTTCTGTTCCACCTGAATAGGAAGAACCAATTACCAATGAATGCTCATTAACGAATTCAGGCAGATTATAATCATTCAGTATGATCACAGGGACCTTGATCTCATCTTGAACCCATTGCGAAACGATCTTGCCACCGATCCCTGATCCGCCCATTCCTGATATCACTACGTTTCTGATAGCTCTTTCCGGTTTTCGAAAATTGGAATTTGAAGCAATTGCGAGTGCTTCGGTCATGTTGTCGGGAAATGCAGCAATGAGTTTATCCATCATGATCCTAATATTGGGATGGTAAAGTTAACGATGAAAAAGCAAAAAGGGTTTCACGTTTGGAGGAATCGTTTGAACTCTCGCTGGATTTTTATTCGGATTCTCGCGTAACTTTGTAAAAAATCTTTCATGAAAGCACGAAAAGCATCGGAATCTCTCTCTATTACAACAAAAGTTGTCCTGCCTAATGACACGAATACATTGGGAAATCTGTTCGGTGGTCAACTGCTCGCCTGGATGGATGTGATTGCAAGTGTTTCGGCACACAGGCATTGTAAGCGAGTTGTTGTTACGGCCTCAGTAAACAATGTATCGTTCAACAAGCCGATCAATCATGCTTCGATAGTGACGCTGGAGGCGAAAGTTTCCCGTGCGTTCTCTTCTTCAATGGAGGTTTTTGTTGATGTCTATGTAGAAGACCAGATCACCGGTATCCGAGAAAAATGCAATGAAGCCATCTACACTTTCGTTGCGGTGGATCAGCATGGCGGACCTATTCAGGTACCTGAGCTCATTCCGGAAACAGAAGAGGAAAAAGCAAGATACGACGGGGCATTGCGCAGAAAACAGCTCTCTCTGATACTTGCCGGGAAGATGAAGCCAAGCGAAGCTACCGAGCTGAAAAAGTTGTTTCTTGAAGATTGATCACTTCCCGTTAAACCGGGTGATAACGTCTGAAGCGATGCGTTGAGTATCCTGCTTGTACATGCACTCAAAATGTCCTTTCGGACATTGCTTGTACCCGATCTTGGAGCAGGGCCGGCAGGAAAGCCCTTTGACTTCGTGAATGGAAAATAACTCATTCGTTTCAGGATAATAGGGATACATGCCTAATTCAGGCACGGTATTGCCCCATACACTCACAATCCTGACATTAAAACAAGTGGCAATGTGCATCAGGCCGGTGTCGTTCGTTAGTAAGACAGCTGACTGCTTTACAATAGACGCAGACTCCCTTAGCGTGAAACGGCCTGTGGCATCCATTACGTCGTTCCTTCCCAAGTAATCCATCAACTGTATCGCAAGTCCCTGATCTGCAGTGCCTCCGCACAACACTATCGGGTAGGGTATCTTTTCGATGATCCTGATCAATAGCTCGGATGGCATGCGTTTAGTTGCATACTGAGCTCCAATCGCTATACAACAGTATTTTCCGGGAGGTACTCCAAACGTTGCTTGTACATCTACCTCTTCGTCAGGATGCAGAAATAGCTCGCAGGGTTTTCCATCGTTCTTCACCCCCAATTTCTGGACTGCTTCAAAGTAGCGGTCAACGACATGCACATCCGGCAGAAAGTTCTTGCCAGTACGCACCAACAGCCATTTTTGAAGATTCATTTTTGGAAAGGAATATGCTTTTCTGCCTAACCTCCACTTCAACAAGAGCGTGCGTGCGTTGTGGTGAAGATCTATGACATGATCGAACTTTTCCTTTTTAAGCTCGGGAAGCACCTCGCTTATCGATGATCCGATAGTCCAAATACGGTGAATATGCGGATTCTGATCTAAAAGGAGTTTGAAAGGCACCTTGGTGAGGTAGTGGATTTCTGCATCTATTAGCTGTTCCTTGATCGCGCGAACAACAGGAGTTGTAAGGATCACATCTCCTATAGAGCTGAAACGCACGACAAGAATCTTCATGAGTTCAAAGTTATCAAAATGTACAGAATGAACAGGTGGTGGGAATAAGGACGGTAATTCGGGCTGAAAACACCTCTGAAATGATAGCTATTTCGAAGACAGAGAAATCACAATTTAAGGTATTCTCTGTACATCATGCTCATAAATGAGTGACACCGCAGTTTTTCCTTTTTCAGTTGCTCAGCCTGAAAAGTAAGCTCAGGGTAGTTCTTCCCGTCCATATAATATATAAAATTACCTGTTGGTGTGACCCAGCCATAGCCCCGGTTGATCGTGTGTAAAGCGAACTGTGGACATGCCGGATTCAACAGATCCTTACTCCAAGGATAACGTTCGGCGTTCCCATCAAGCTGAACAATCAGGGTACGAGCAATATCTGCTTGTGAACCAAGAGTTTCTATTCTCTCGCCACGAAACTCTTTCTTAATGGGCTCCCCAAATAAAAGCAATGGAATATGGAAATAGCCGGATAAGTTCGGATTCTGCAAATAAGGCGATGCATGACCATGGTCTGCTACAAGAACAAAAACGGTATTCTTGTACCATTTTTCCTTTTTGCAAGATTTGATAAAATCCCAAAGACACTTGTCGGCATAATACATTGAATTCATGAATGCAGCTTCTGTTCCTTTCCATTTGGGTGTGCCGTGCTCTGGAAAATCATACGGTGAGTGGGTGCTTCCCGTGAAAGCACAATGCAAAAACGGTTCTTTTGTTTTTGCTATCTTCTTCTTGAGCCTTTTGTATAGATCTTCATCAAAGAAATTCAGCTTACCTCGTTTAAGATTGCCAGGAAAATGATTCTCATCCTCTACCGTTTCAAAACCATGATCAGTGAAAAAACCACCAATATTACCGTATTTCAGATCCCCACTGAACATGTAATGAGAGGTATAGTCCCATTCCTTCAGGTCCTGGTTGATCGATGGAAGCTTACGGTGTTTATCCGGCTGCATGGAGATGAAGATCTCAGGGAGTGCAGGATATCCGCTGAAAATACTCGAATTTCCCACTTCAGAAGTTCCGCCCGTCGCAAAGATCCGAGTAAAGAGCACACCCTCCTTGGAAATCCGATCGAAATTGGGCGTAGCGCCCGGTTTACCACTCAAAGTGCCTATTGCATTAGCTGTCCAGCTTTCAAGAACGATAAAAACAAAATTGGGCCGCTCGACATCAAAGATCTTTACATCATGCTCTTTTGGATAGGTGTAAAGATCCTTCAACGCTTTTTTGGCCGCTTCTTCCGAAATGATCGGAAACTGTGCCCATTTCGCACTTCGCCTGTAGAGCATGAAGCTCTTCGTAAAGAAATATACAGAATTCACGGAAAGATCATTGGCTGCATAGTGGCGACTATAATAGGCCGCATCAATATTGATCGGGATCTGTTGTGTCCCTCCCCGACCAATTACTACCAGCGCGGCACTGACTACTCCCAGGAAAGCGAATGCAAGAGGGACCCTGATCATCCAGCCGAGCTCTTGTTTCAATTCCTCGTAGCGAAAGAGCATTCGAGCGATCAACCAACCAAATAAGATCTCTATACAAGCGTATACAATGAACCAGATGGTCATGCTGTGATCAGCGGTACGCACCACTTCATCAGGGTTAATAAGGTGCGTAAAAACTCTGGATGTAAGTTTATGATTCCATTCCTGGTAGGCATTGATCTCCCCTCCGTGGATCAGCGCACACAAAATGACCTCAAGCAAGATGACAAACTTAAATAATCTGAAAGTCCATTTTGAAGGATATACGAACCGTATCACTAGAAGGAATACCGGTAAGAGACTAAAGAACGCTGCTGTGGCGAGATCCAGTCGAAGAGAGTATAAAAATGCTTGCAACCATTCACCCCAACCGATCACAGCAAATTTGTCCCAGTTGTGTATAGAGAACAAGATCCGCTGGAAATCGAAAACGATGATCCAGAAGAACAGCAGCTTGATAACGCTAAGTACTGTTGATCTAAGGGCTAACATGCGACAAAGGTAGGGAACATTTATCTTAACGGATACAGCAAACTAATCAACGGACGCTTCCCGGAGAATGTCACTACTCGACTTAAAACCAGGACATCTTTTCTGTGCTCTCCCTACTTAACGAAAGGGCGCCGCCTATCAACCAACCTTTTCTCTGGATGGGACTGCTTTTTGCTGATATTCCAGTGCTTTTTTCACTGTCCGTACAATCCCATTCTTATCGAAGCCGCAATCCGCCCAGAGCTCTTCCTGAGTTCCGTGATGAACGTAAGCATCAGGTATTCCCAATCGGATCACTTGAGCTGCATATCCCTGATCGGACATGAATTCCAGCACTGCAGAACCAAATCCACCCATGATACAACCGTCTTCAACCGTAATTACCTTTTTGAACTTTGAGAACACTTCGTGAAGCATGACCTCATCGATCGGTTTTACGAAACGCATGTCGTAGTGTGCTGCTGAAATTCCAATTTCTTTGAGCTCTTCGATCGCTTTTACGGCAAAATTACCCGGATGACCAATAGTCAGAATAGCGATGTCTTCACCGTTCGTTAGTTTTCTGCCTGTCCCCACTTTAACCGGCTTCATCACAGTCTTCCATTCAGTCATTACGCCGTTACCACGCGGATAGCGGATCGAAAACGGACCCATATTATCCTGCTGAGCTGTGTACATGAGATCGCGCAACTCCGCTTCGTTCATTGGGGCCGAAACGATCATGTTGGGAATGTGGCGCATGTAGGACAGGTCATAGGCACCATGATGGGTAGCACCATCCGCGCCAACAAGTCCCCCGCGATCCAGACAAAATACCACATTCAAATTCTGAAGGGCTACATCATGAAGCACCTGGTCGTAGGCACGTTGCATGAAGGAGGAGTAGATATTGCAGAACGGAACGAGTCCCTGAGTTGCCAGACCAGCAGAAAAAGTTACGGCATGCTGCTCAGCGATCCCGACGTCGAAGGCACGATCAGGCATAGCTGCCATCATGATATTCAACGAACAACCTGAAGGCATAGCCGGTGTTACGCCCATTACTTTGTCGTTCTTTTCAGCCAATTCAACGATCGTATGACCGAAGACATCTTGATACTTTGGTGGTTGTGGCGACTTTGGTACGATCTTGACGATCTCACCCGTCTCCTTGTTGAAAACGCCAGGTGCGTGCCACTTGGTCGGGTTGCCTTCTTCCGAGAATTTGTACCCAGCACCTTTGCGCGTGATGCAATGCAGGATCTTCGGCCCGGGAATATCTTTGAGGTCATCCAGAACCCTTGCAAGTCCAACTACATCGTGTCCATCTACCGGACCGAAATAGCGAAAGTTCAGCGATTCAAAAAGATTGCTCTGCTTCAACAAAGATCCCTTGAGCGCATGCGTCACCTTTGAAGCGATGGTTTGAGCATCCGGACCGAACTTTGAGATCTTTCCGAGCATGTGCCATACTTCGTCCTTGATTTTATTGTAAGTGTGTGATGTCGTGATGTCCGTAAGGTACTCTTTCAGTGCCCCTACATTCGGATCGATCGACATGCAATTGTCATTCAGAATAACCAACAAATTGGCATCCTTTTCAAATCCCGCATGATTGAGCCCTTCGAATGCCAATCCGGCAGTCATGGCTCCATCACCGATCACGGCAATGTGCTGGCGGTTCTTTTCCCCTTTGTAGCGGTTCGCAACGGCCATACCGAGAGCTGCAGATATCGATGTTGAACTGTGACCAACCCCAAAGGTGTCGTATTCACTTTCTGATCGCTTGGGGAAACCCGAAATTCCTCCTTTGGTTCGGTTGGTGTGAAAGCGCTCACGACGACCCGTTAAGATCTTGTGACCGTATGCCTGATGACCGACATCCCAAACGAGCTGATCTTGTGGTGTATTGAACACATAATGCAAAGCAACTGTCAATTCAACGACACCCAAGCTTGCTCCGAAATGCGAATTACCGATCTCAGAGATCACATCTACGATATATTGGCGCAATTCGTCTGAAACCTGCGGAAGGTCTTCGATCTTGAACTTGGTTCGCAGATCTTCAGGAACAACGATCTGTTCGAGGTAAGGGCCTGCCTGGTATTTATTTTCGATTGACATGTGTGGCAAAGTTAGTGCATTGCAAATGGTTAACAAACAACGGGAGGAGTTATTTTGTTCGGGGGCAAGATTTAAGGAATATTTTCAATTTAGCTCACCAACAAAATGATTGCGAATCGGAAATTAAGGGGAATATCAATACATTTCTAATTTCACTAGTGGCATGTCAAAAGAAGCACCTTGAAAGGTTTGGACCCCTCGCAACACCAGGTATCGCTCATCCAGCAGTGGTAGCAAAGATTAAGATATGAAGAAGGCTGATTATGTAAATCAGCCTTCTTTAATTTTTTTGTCTAAGATCTTCCCTTACAATTTCATTAAAGTATGTCTATCTGCACTAGCACCTTGCTCCACTTGAAATATATAGGAGCCTTTGGAAAGTTCGGGTAAAAACACCTCTATGGATTGCGAATTATTGAAATCTTCTATTGTAAGTTTTTTACACTCTCTGCCAAATTCATCGAACACGGTTAAGGTCAATGGTACTTGAAAATCTTTACCCACGTAATTGAAGAAAAAAGACTCATTGAAAGGATTTGGGAAGCATCCTGTTGAAATGGAATTTTCACTCAACAACTCGTTGACCAGCGCTATTGTATTGTATTCCCTAGTAGCGCCATCAATGTCATATTGCACGAGCTTGTAATAGGTTACACCGTTGTACGGTTTGTCATCTGAAATTTTGTAGTTTATTTGAGATTGAGAGAACCCAGCTGCATCGACGTTCGCCATACGCTCCCAGTTCAAACCATTCTGACTTTTCAAAATAGCGAAATAGTCACTATTATTTTCTGATGCAGTTGACCAATGCAAGATATTGGAATCAAAATAATTGAAACCCTTGAATTCTACTAATTCTACAGGCAATGGCACAGCACAATTCAGTGAGTTCGCAGCTGTACCATTCCATGTTATCGTTGGCGAGGCAGATGGCGCCCCCGGAGAATAGGAGTTGATCAACATCACATACACATCACCTGCAGTAACATCCAGATCTTCCGTAAAGTTGTTACCACCAGCACCTTCTGAGAAATCTCCGGCACCGTTCACCAGACCCACAGAACCATTTGCGCTTGCAAAAGAGCAACGAAGGGGTGCTTGATTGGAAAAGAGCGGGCAGCTTACCGCACTGTAAGGACCGTAGATAGCATAATCGAAATCTAAACCGGCGGGCGGTACCAAGGTGAATCCAAGTGTTCCGCTTGCTTGGGGACTAAAATAATACCAGGTGGAATTAACTTCCCCGTTTGCGCCTAAACAACCTTGCTCGGTTGTGGCATCCAACTCCTCTACACTAACTCCGGCACCTGTATTCACCGAAAAAGCTCCATTGCTACATATCGTGTAGCCGCATCCACCACTGCAATTCGCTGAATTACAAATAAAAGAGTTGGTACCAGGGCTAACTGAGCAGGATAGGACAGCCAACCATCCGGGAGCAGTGAAAGAATTATTACTTCTGAAAATAACCGTCAAACATCCATCAGCAGAACTTGAGGTGATCGTTTGTCCTGTCAATGCTGTACCTGAATAACTATTTATAATTGGGGCATTTCCGTAATTACCATCGAGAATAATCATCTGATCAGAAACACTCTGAATATTAAATTCTCTAAAATTCAAAGAAGCATATGTTCCCGGCGTTGAAGGACAAAAAACATAGGTAGTAGTCTGGTTGTTAGAATAAAAGCCAGGGCCTCCGGCAGAAGCGGCGGCGGCCGATGGATTTCCACCAGGGCCTCCAATGTCTGTGAATATACCGCTACAACCACTAACTGATCCACCTGAGGTATATGTGGTAGTTGCATCCAAACAACTTACCGATGCCGACCAGCCGGGAGCAGGACCGTTATTAGTCCCCGCTTGCGTAAATACAATCGTTAGACACTGACCCGCGGTGCTGTAGAAATCCAGATTACTCGTAAATAAATTAGCAGGTGCATCATAAATGAGCGTACCTGATGTATTTGTACCGATATAAATCTGAATATCATCGTGATTGGCAGAATTTCCACCCTGCGATAAATTAATTGATGTAAAGTTGAGATAAACAAGATCATTGGTCCCGTTAGGACAAAAAACCTGAGTAAATGTTCCAATGTTACCCGCACCACCCGCGTAATTACCACTTGGCCCTCCACCATCATAGAAATTAAATGAACAACCAGTCGAAGTGGTGGAACCACCTACTGTTGTTGTCATGTTCACGTTTGTCTGCCCCAAAACTAAATTGAAAGCAAAAGCGCAAAGAATTATGCACAGAAGGATAGAAGAATTAGTGCGCAGGATTTTTGCAAAAGATAACTCAAGAAGGCCAATATTTGTAGGTTTTCTCAATAATGGTTTTGATGTAATTGTCATAATCAAAATGTCGCTCTTGAAATGGCTTAAGCCATCGCAAAATAGGTTAGTAAAATTCGGTGCGGTTACACCAGGTTTAGTTTATTGTACTGCAAAGATAGGCGTATCTTTTTGGATTCAAACTATTTTTAACAACTTTTTTATATTTAGTCCAAAGATGAATGGTTCCAATCGTACGATGAACAGTATTGAAGCGTCGCTAAATCTTTTAATACTTTCAATGTAGCATGTGCTAGGTAGAAACACTTAGCCGTAAGGAAAAATAAGCGCATCATGCAGATTGCGGGGGCAAATAAGAAAGATACCGTTAGATTTTAGACCAGCTCTTACAGAAAATGGTAATTCGAAAATATCCAACACCGCGTTTTGCGTAATCCGCAAAAGCACCCAATTCGGGCTCTGCACTGTTCAGGCTTCGCAAACTCCGGGTAACATACTACCCGACAATAAGATCTTTCAGGATATTCAGCAAGTTGGGGAACTCGAAATGTGTGTTGTTGATCTCTATTGCGGATTCCGAATCTTCAGGTGCAGGCTTCTCCGTTTGAGTGTTCGTAACCTCGATTGGTGAAGAGAAATGCTTACCAACGGTGAATTGCCCCTCGTTGAGCTCATTTACGATCGCAACCAATTCCTTGACGCTTACCTTCGTGGAATCAAAAGAAACAAATGCTTTCTGCACTTTTTTGCCTTCTACCCATTCATAACGAACACGCGCTACTGCACCAGTACCCTTTACTGCTTTACGAATGGATCCGCCGCAACCCATTTCACAAGTCATACCCTTGACCTCCATCGTCAGCAAAGTATTCGCGGCAGGAATTACGGGAGTCTCTCTCGGGCCTTTTTCAGTACGCAAATAGATCTTTTCCGATCCACCGGTACAGGCAGAAAGCAGGATGAGTGCAATGAACAGTGAAATTTGTTTCATGAACATACGACGCTGGAAGTATTCATA
>JBKCAB010000211.1:0-771 GCA_046307935.1 Bacteroidota bacterium
TCTTCTCCTTGATACCCAGTTGTTGAACGAACCCGCTGATCACCGCCCGAGCAAAAAGCCCATCCTCCATCTTTTGGAGACGGCCCCTCACCCGTTAGCAGCACAACGCCGATCTCTTGAGATTCATGTGCATGAACGAGCGCCTGAAGCAACTCATCAGTTGTCTTGGGACGGAAAGCATTGCGCACTTCAGGTCGGTTGAATGCTATTCGGGCAACTCCATCGCAATACGTGTAGGTAATGTCCTGAAATTCCTTGATCGTTTGCCAGTTTATCGTGTCTGCCATAATTCTCATTAATTGACTAAAGCATTCCTCCGTTAATGCCTATCGTTTGCCCGTTGATGTATGATGAACCTTCTCCAAAAAGGAAAACAACAAGTTCACCAAGCTGCGCTGCATCACCCAATTTTCTGGAAGGGATCTGCTGTAACAACCCTCCCAAGATCTTTTCAGGTACCTCTTCGATCATTCCTTTGTCCATGTAACCCGGTGCAATGCAGTTAACCGTAATTCCAAACTTCGCCCAGTCTGCAGCTTGTGCCCGAGCCATTCCGGTAAGCGCGGCTTTCGATGCGGCATAGGCCACGGTTCCGGAGACTGGTAATCTTGCAACCACGGATGACATGTGAACAATTCTTCCATAGCCTTGTTCGATCATTTTCTCTGCTACCAGTGAAGAAAGATAGAAGGGAACTGTAACATTCAACTGTAACACACTGTCAAAATCGGAGGCCGAAAGTTTGTGTGCGCTACCACTTCGGTTAATACC
>JBKCAB010000212.1:0-2992 GCA_046307935.1 Bacteroidota bacterium
TAGTGTTCCGATACAACTAAATGTATGGGCATGGCTGGCACTGAATGCGGGAACACTTGTCGTTTGCTTGCTCGCGCTGATCATACCCAGTTATGCGATCACACGCATTAGCCCGGCAAGAACGATTCGTTTCAATTAAACTAAAAAACCACCGCCCTAAGAATTTGACCTAGGATGGGTGGTTTTAAGCTTATTTTTGAATTGTCTTACTTGGTCTTTAGTTCAATGTACTGATATGGTCGGTACTTCTCCTGGTTCTCGTAATCATCGGCATATGCCGGACCTTGAACCACCGCAGTTTCAATGACAACTTTCACCTTGCTGTCAAGTCCTTTCGACTTGAAGTAGCGATTGAGCTCCTTTTCCATTTGCTTGGCCCTTGAAGCCGCCAGCTTGTCGTTCGTCACGAACTTGATCGTTGGTACATACGACGCGGAGGAGTTGATGGCTATCGTCACACCAGATCTGCCTTTCGATAACATAAGTTCAACCTCAGAAACAAAATCAAGAAGTTTTCCCTCCTTAGTAGTCAACTTGTCAGCGTTGTAATCAAAGAAATGCTTAAGTGTAATATCCTGCGGAGGTGCTGGTTCTGTGATAGTACTCGAACACGTTGCTGTTTGTCCAATTGCATCTGTAACTGTGACCGTATACGTTCCGATCTTCAAACCACTGATATCCTCTGTCTGCTGACTGCTTGACCAACTGAACGTGTATGGAGGAACTCCTTTATCAGGGGTTGCATCCACCCTACCGTCTGATCCGCCGAATACCGAAACGTTTATTCCTTTACAAGCAATCGTTACCGGTGGTGGAGTGAGGGTCATTGCATGGAAGATATCACTCTTCTCGCTCTCGCGGTTACTTGACCAATAAAGATGATTTCCAGACCAAATGAAGTATGCATCAAACTTCGGCGAGTTGATCTTACTCCCCAGATTCACCGGCTTTGACCACGTCGTCCAAGATCCCTGCTTCACCGAATAAAAGATATCTGCATCACCCTGACCACCGTGTCCATTGCTCGAAAAGAACAAAGTATCTTTCCCTTTTGATAAAAATGGGGAAATCTCAAATCCCTTCGTGTTCAATACACTTCCCATGTGCAACGGTTGTGTCCACTCTGCACCATTCTTTGTCGATACATACAGATCCTCCTCGCCTACTGAACCAGGCCCCTTGTATGAAATGATGATCACCTTCTCATCTTCCGTTACATGAAATCCGTAGTAATCTCCCTCAATATCCAAACCAGGTATGAGGATCTCAGTCGGCTTTTCCCAGTCATTTCCTTTCTTTAAGGATCTGGAAACTCCTTTGATCATGTCCTTTTTGCCTTCATAGGAGTTGAGCAGATAGATGGCCTTACCATCACTACTGATTCCCAAAACGGCATTGTTGTATTTATTGTTGACACCTTCAACCAACTCACACTCTGTATAAGAACCATCCGACTGCCGTGTGCTGTACCAGATATCCTGATCGTTCTCCCCTGCCGTATTTGACGCATCAAATGTTCGGGTAAAATACAAGATCGAGCTATCTTTTGAAAATACGGGCATACTCTCTTCAGCAGCAGAGTTTACCGTACCCATCAACCTCTTTGGTTGCGTAATATCCCAAAACTGGGCTGTTACGTTCATGCAGGCCATAAGCAGTCCTGCAAACAAAACGGTCTCTTTTCTCATTTTCGTTCTTACGTGGTTATTATTTTCCTCTTCCCAACATGATCCCAAGAACCAGCTCGTGACCTCCGCCGGAGAAATCATTGAAACGGGAAATCGAAAAATCATACGAATAGCCTAATTTGAACATTCTGTTCACATTCAGACCCAGCATTCCGATCACTGCATCTGTATGACGGTAAGATACACCCGCCCAGAGCCATTCCTTGTACTCGAACTGCAACGACGCATCCAACGATACAGGTGCCGGCTTCATGTATTTAACCAAGACAGCTGGCATCATTGTCAGATTATCGTTCAATCGAAATTTATATCCTGCCGTGGCATTCAAATGCATTTGAGTATTAAAATTCGCAGTTCCAGAACCAAATTCAACAAAGTCTTTCGACAAGTGATCTGCACTTATACCTAGAAAAAGGTTCTTCGAATACAAATAGAATCCAGCTCCAATGTCCATAATGTACTTGTTGCTGTTGTTACCTAGGTAAAGATCATAGGTCGGGTCATTATACCCCAATGTATTGTCAATTACATTCAACACTTGTGCTTTAGTCTCATCAAAGATGTTGTTCGACAATCCTATGCGCGTACCAAATGACAAGTTGTAATTCTTTGACATCGGCAGATGCAGAGCATATGTCAATGCAGCATTCTGTCTTGTGAAGGCTCCGTATTGGTCTACCAGTAACTGTCCTCCCAATGCGTGCTTTAATTTACCCGTATTGACCTCAGGATTCCGAACAGGGCCGATACTTGTTCGAAGGGCCGGATTGTATAGTACCCGAGGCTTTTTAGAGATCAATGAGGCTACGGATAAATATGCTGTGCGCGGAGCACCTTCAAAACCTGACCACTGCTGACGTCCACCAATCGTAATATCCACAAAATCATAGACTCCAGCCGCTGCAGGATTGACCATAAACTGGTTTCGCAAATACTGACTGTACTGCGGTATCTGCTGAGCATAACTGGTAATGCTTATCACCACCACACCCAAAACGATGAATACTCTTTTCATCCCTATTTACTTTTTTTCAGTTTTATTATTGTTTCTTCAAGATACTAACAGATCCTGTATTCGATTCCTCTCCATCAATACCGAGGTCAATGATAAAGTAGTAAGAGCCAACCGGAAGCGGATCACCATTAAATGTTCCATCCCATCTGTTCTGGTTATACGGTCCGTCGGTATTTGAATCATGCTTGTACAATACATTCCCCCAACGGTTGTAGATCGTTACTACATTGCCCGGATACACCGCATCCAGATCAACGATCTCCCATTCATCGTTCACACCGTCTCCATC
>JBKCAB010000213.1:0-4497 GCA_046307935.1 Bacteroidota bacterium
GTCTTGGCACCTTACACGCCAGGAAAAAGAGAAAATTGAACGCGCATTTCTCAGCAACGAAAACCAGTCTTCGTTCGACCGATTGAAACAACTTTTAACGAAATAAGACTACTTCTTGCGCAGATTATCGATCGCAACGGACTGATCAGCGAAGGCACATTCGGATGGCACCGCTACCCTGCTTGGAATGTATGTGAAAAGAATCTTTAATCCTTCGGAGATCATTGTTTCATCCATGTTCGCTGGATACAATAGCTTCTTCTCACCATCATTCCCCTTAATCTCTATCAAAGTACCGCATCCTTTGTAATTGACACGAACAACACCTTCTATTTCACCATCTGTAGCCGTTCCTTCCGAACCGGTTGACGAGTTATTCTTCGATGTTGCACAACCTATTAAAAGAGCCACTACCGTAAAAAACAGAGCAAATTTCATATTGACATTTTTTACAATAATACACATTAAAAAACAAAAAAGAGGCCTCTTGCGAAGCCTCCTCTTCTTAACCTGTAGATGTTAATAATTGATCCGTTCCTTTTGAAACGTGATTTTTATTAAAAGGTTTCACAAATTCTCTCACAATTAACAGTATTACTTTGATAAACATTTTCAAGCTCCCCGGCACGATTCTTCTTCTGATCTAAATTTGTTGTTGGATGAAAGGACAAAAAGAAATAGAGGCACTCATTCGGTTGATCGAAGATCCGGATGAAACCGTCTTTAATCATGTTCGAGACAGACTGCTTACGTATGGTCCTGTCGCAATACCCTATCTGGAGACTTCTTGGGAACACGAGGAATATGGGTTGATCTTTCAGTCCAGGGTGGAGAACCTCATCCACGAGATCCAGTTCGAAAATGTCAAGCATCAACTGAAACACTGGGTAGAATCTCCAGACAAAGATCTACTCAGAGGAGCTTGTATCATTGCCCGATACCAGTATGCTGGGATGGATGAATCTGCAGTCAATGAACTCATCCAGCAGTTGAGGAGAGATGTATGGCTCGAGCTGAACGAAGCTATGACAGCCTATGAAAAGGTAAAGATCTTCAATCAGGTGTTTTTTGGGATCTACCATTTCCATGGTGACGCCAAGCATTTCCATTCACCAATGAACTCGTTCATCAATACTGTGATCGAATCAAGAAAAGGAAATCCGCTCAGTCTGTGTATCCTGTACAGTATAGTTGCTCAATCACTCGACCTCCCGATCTACGGGGTAAATCTGCCCAATCACTTTATCCTCGCTTATATGGATGAAAATGGCGCCTCGCAGTTTTTGGAGGACAAAAGTGCATACGGAGTCCTTTTTTACATCAACCCCTTCTCAAAGGGGACAATTTTTGCCGAAAAAGAAATCAAGGAATTTCTTGACTCACTCAGTTTACCGCACAACAGATCCTATTTCGAACCCTGCTCCAACTCCGATATTTTACGCAGAATGCTGACCAACCTAATTGCTTCTTTTCAACAATCAGGCAGCGCTGAAAAAGTAAAGGAACTTTCGGAACTCAGGGAATTGATACCCTGATCAATTCAGGTCAAATTCCATATTGAAATTCTTGAGTTCTCTGAAAAGCTCATTATTCGGATTGATCTTGATATTTCGAGAAGGCATCTTCACTTCGATATTCTCCAGCGGATCGTATACAGTGAAATTTAGCGCGCAACGGCCTTCGTGTTCATTGAAGAGCTTAAAGAGGTCTGCAATCATCGGCTGTGTGAGATCCTTGGAAGAAACCCTTATATTCAGATTATTCGCCTTGGTTTCCCTTAAATTCTGGAGCAGATCAATGGAACTCACCACAAATTCCAGCTGATTCCGTCTCGGTGGGATCTCGATCTTGCCCTTTATCGCCACGAACATGTTCGCCTGCATAAAATGCTTGAATTTCAGATAATTTTCACGCCACAGGAACAATTTGAAAGTATCGTTATAGTCTTCGAGCACCATCGTCCCAAAAGGATCCCCATTCTTGGATACACGATGTTCGGTTTCTGTAATGATCGCTGCCAGAAGCAATTCCTTTCCCCGGTGTTGTTCCAGATCATTCAACATGCCGATATTACCTCGACAGAACGAATCGATTTCGATCCTGAAATCATCGAGTGGATGGCCGGAAATGAACATACCAACAACCTCTTTTTCCCTTCTTAGCTTGTACATGCTCGACCACTCAACTGCCTTTGGTATCTCCGGTTCGGGCATCTTAGTGCCGGTCGATTCTCCAAAAAGAACCCCTTGAGAAGAATGCTCATTTTCCTGAAAAGATGCGCCATATCGAATGATATTTTCCAGAAAGATCCTACCCGAGTTATCTTCCTGAAAATACTGTGCACGATGTACATGAACAAATGAGTCGAACCCGCCGGCATACGCGAGGCTTTCGAGTGCACGTCGGTTACAGACTCTGAGGTTGACACGCTTAGCAAAATCAAAAATTGAGGTGAAGGCACCATTTTCCTTCCTTTCCGCAATAATGGCGTCGACCGGACCCTGTCCAAGTCCTCGGATCGCTCCCAAACCAAATCGGATCGAACCTTCCTTGTTCACGGTAAAATGATAATTCGACTCATTGATGTCAGGACCCAGAACGGCCACCCCCATTCGTTTGCATTCTTCCATGAAGAAAGACACCTGTTTGATGTCATTCATGTTGTTTGACAATACGGATGCCATGTAGTCCGCCGGATAATTGGCTTTTAAATAGGCTGTTTGGTATGCGATCCAGGCATAACATGTGGAATGCGACTTATTGAATGCGTAGGATGCAAAGGCCTCCCAGTCTTTCCAGATCTTTTCCAGCTTATCGGTATTGTGACCCTTGAGAGCTCCTTTTTCCAGAAAAGAAGGCTTCATCTTATCCAGCACGTCCTTCTGCTTTTTACCCATTGCTTTACGCAACGTATCCGCCTCTCCCTTGGTGAAACCAGCCAATTTCTGAGAAAGCAACATCACCTGCTCCTGATAGACAGTGATCCCATAGGTTTCCCTCAGGTACTCTTCACAATCGTCAAGATCATATACGATCTCTTCCTCACCGTGTTTCCTGCGAATGAAAGAGGGAATGTATTCGAGTGGACCCGGTCGATAAAGCGCATTCATTGCAATGAGGTCAGCAAACACGGTGGGCTTCAACTCCCTCATATACTTTTGCATTCCTGGGGATTCGTACTGAAAGATACCAACCGTTTCACCGCGCTGGAACAACTCGTATGTCGGCGTATCATCTATCGGGAAGCTGTCCGGATCCAGATCAATTCCTTTGGTGTCGCGCACATTGCGCACGGCATCTTTTATCAGCGTTAGGGTTTTGAGACCAAGGAAATCCATTTTCAGCAAACCTGCGGCTTCTGCTACCGAGTTGTCGTACTGCGTACAATACATTGCTGAATCTTTCGCTGTGGCTACCGGAACAAAATTTGTAATGTCATCAGGCGTGATAATCACTCCACAAGCATGGATCCCTGTATTTCGGATGGAGCCTTCCAGTTTTTGTGCCTGACGAATCACATTACTCACATGGTCAGATCCTTCGGCCAATCTGCGGAGTTCCTTCGCTCGTTGAATATCGTCCTGATTGTATTTTAATTTCTCGGTGAGTTCGGCTTCCTCCAAATTGAAAAGCTTTGCCAACGAGATGTCCGGAACGAGTTTCGCGATCCTGTCGGCCTCCTGTAAAGGAAGGTCTAGAACCCGCGCAGCATCACGTATAGAAGATTTTGCTGCCATAGTTCCATAGGTGATGATCTGTGCGACCTGATTTGCGCCGTATTTATTGATCACCCAATCGATCACCTTTCCGCGACCTTCATCATCAAAATCGATATCAATGTCGGGCATGGATATCCTGTCCGGATTTAGGAAACGCTCAAAGAGGAGATCATACCTGATCGGATCCACATTGGTGATACCGGTGCAGTAGGCAACAACCGATCCTGCTGCAGATCCGCGCCCTGGACCAACGGAAACACCCATTTCACGGGCTGCGCGACAAAAATCCTGAACGATCAAAAAATATCCCGGGTAACCCGTGCGTTCAATGGTGGCCAATTCAAAATCGATGCGTTCTCTGATCTCGTCAGATATTTCACCGTAGCGTTTTTTCGCACCCTCGTATGTCAAAAACCGCAAATAATTGTTCTCACCACGTTTACCACCGTCATTGATGTCAAGTGGATCACTGAATTCTTCGGGAATATCGAAAGCTGGCAAAAGAACATCACGGGCAAGGCCATAGTGTTCACACTTTTCGATGATCTCTGCGATCGATTCAATTGCTTCGGGAAGATCAAGGAAAAGCTCCTTCATTTCCTCAGAAGACTTAAAATAATACTGGTCATTATCCAGTCCGTATCGAAATCCTCTCCCCCTTCCTTTGGGCGTGGAAACCAATTCGGAATCTTTCACACACAGCAATACATCGTGTGATTCTGCATCCTCCTTGTCCAGATAGTAGGTATTGTTGGTAGCCACTAATTTGACTCCATGC
>JBKCAB010000214.1:0-2134 GCA_046307935.1 Bacteroidota bacterium
GAGAATAAATTGAAAAAATACGGATATTGATTTGGTTGAGATGAGAGAAGCGAGAAAAAATTTCACTTAAACAATCAATACTAATTGAGAACACAAAACAAGATTATTATGCAAGAGTTCTGCGTCGTCTCTTTTCTCGACTCTCGGCTCTCGCTTCTGTAAAGGATGAGTAACATAGTAGCAATAGTAGGTCGCCCGAATGTCGGGAAATCAACACTTTTTAATCGTTTGACGGAATCGCGCGATGCGATCGTCAAGGAAGTGAGCGGCGTAACCAGAGACCGACTTTACGGTAAAGGAGAATGGAACGGAATCCAGTTTTCCGTCATTGATACAGGTGGGTATATCCACGGATCAGAAGATATCTTCGAAAGTGAGATCCGAAAGCAGGTCGAGATCGCCATTCAGGAAGCAAACGTGATCATATTCATGGTCGACGTAATGGCCGGGATCATCGACCTTGACGAGACCGTAGCTGCCTTACTCAGAAAGAGCAAGAAACCCGTGCTGATCGTTGCCAACAAGGTTGACAATACAGACAGGGTTGGACTTTCCGGTGAGTTCTACTCGCTTGGTCTGGGAGATGTATTTGATATATCCGCGACCAATGGAAGCGGTACTGGGGAGCTGCTGGATGAAGTCGTAAAATACTTCAGTAAAGAAGATGACTCCGTGCGTGAAGAGGACAGCCTGCCACGCATAGCCGTTGTTGGGAAGCCGAATGTGGGTAAATCATCTCTCATTAACGCGTTGACCGGCGAAGAGCGCAACATTGTAACCGACATCTCCGGTACAACCCGCGATGCGATCCATACCCGCTACAAAGCATTCGGTTTTGATTTCCTGCTCATCGATACTGCGGGAATCCGTAAAAAAGCAAAAGTCACGGAAGACATTGAATACTATTCGGTACTTCGCTCCGTGCGCGCGATCGAAAATTCCGATGTCTGTATCTTCATGATCGACGCGAAGGACGGACTGCAGAAGCAGGATCTGCATATTTATTACATTATCGAAAAGAACTCGAAAGGTGTGGTGGTACTCGTTAATAAGTGGGACCTCATCGAAAAGGATCAGAACACGATGCTCAAAATTGAGGAGAACATACGAAAGCAGCTTGCTCCCTTCAACGATGTTCCGATCATCTTCACCTCAACGATCAACAAGCAGCGGATCCACAAGGCATTGGAAGCAACGATGATGGTCTATGAGAACCGAACGAAAAAGATCCCGACCTCTAAGCTCAACGAAGTGATGCTGGAGGTTATCAACCAAACTCCGCCTCCGGCTGTAAAAGGGAAATACGTGCGCATCAAGTTCGTACAGCAACTTCCGACACATGCACCGTCATTTGCTTTCTTTTGCAACTTGCCGCAGTACATTCCGGATTCCTACAAGCGCTTTCTTGAGAACAGGCTGCGTGAGCATTTCGACTTCTGCGGTGTACCGATCAAGATCGTCTTCCGAAAGAAATAGATACCAGGTGATAAATTCCGGGCGACATTTTATCTACATTTAAAACGTGAAATTCGGAGCGATCGATATCGGCACTAATGCAGCCCGTCTCCTCGTTGGCGAGGTTACGAAGGACGGCGGACATTCGTTCGTCAAAAAGATTTCCTACACACGGGTGCCTCTTCGACTGGGAGAAGAAGTGTTCGATAACGGAAAACTTTCTAAAAAGAAGATCGATCAGTTCGTAAAGACCATTAAAGCGTTCAAGCTCATTTCCGAGATCTTTGAAGTAAAAAAACTCCGTGCGGTTGCCACCTCTGCCATGCGCGAAGCCATCAATGCGAAAAAAGTGATCGAACGGATCCGTTTGGAAACCGGTGTAGAGCTCGAGGTCATTAGTGGCGATGAAGAGGCAGAACTCATTTTCGGGACCTTTTTTCTTCTGGATTTTGATAAATCCGAACCGTTCATTGTGATCGATGTTGGAGGAGGTAGCACAGAAGTCAGTGTTTTTGAGAGTGGTGAACGGATTGCATCAAAGTCGTTCCAGATCGGTACGTTGCGTCTTTTGAAGGAGAAAGTGAAAGGCGACATCTGGGGAGATATCCACGACTGGATCGCAAAGCATGTGGATCTGGACGCACCGCACCGCATATTTGGTACGGGAGGCAATATAAAC
>JBKCAB010000215.1:0-1494 GCA_046307935.1 Bacteroidota bacterium
TATTTCGCCATGGAGAGCAGCATTGCTGTTCCGCTTGCGTTGTCATTTGCGCCGGGGAAATAGGTGTCGGTACCAAGTCTGCCTAAGTGATCGTAGTGGGCCGTAAAAACCAAGGTGTTTTTCGAGCAGCCTCTCCCTTTAAGGAAAGCCATTACGTTCCTGGACTTGTAGTTAAGGATATATTGAGCTGCAATTTCAACATGTATGGAATCCCCTTCTTTCCAAAATCCTGGTCTCAGCTCAATAAATGCTGCATTTCCGGGCTTATCCGCAACAGACCATGTGAACTTTTCATCTGTAATTTCAAATACAGTGCATTTTGTCTGATCCAATACCTTGTAGGGAATATCACGCACTCGTTTGAGGGAATCCTTGTGTATCCCACTGAAATCAAAAATGAATGCTCCAACAGGCTCTTCCGCAGTTGCTTCCCTAAGTTTTCTCATGAGTAACTCAGGGTTGGAGGCCTCTTGGTAGGAGATCTTACACGGTAAGAATGACCTTTTTACAGCAGGACTGGAGGGATCAACCAGAAAATCGATACCCGGTATCAACGACCTGCTTCCTATGTCCAAGCGGATTTTTCCGGGAAATGTATTTACATCGTGTGTGAACTCCTGGAATCTGGAACCCTTAACTTTTTTGATACCCAGCTTATGAAATTCGGCTGCGATGAATTCAGCTGCCAGAGAATCTCCCCTAAACACGTACCCTCTGCCATGAAACTCTGGAGAGCACAAAGTTTTAGTGATCCGTTGTACCTCTGAAAGTTGGGCACCTACGAAGGAGGTGAATGATAGGGATAAAATCAACAAGGATCTACGCATGTCTGCGCTTCACTTTTGTAAGGAGATCGAGTACAGTCTCGTTGTCAGATGTCCAATTCCGGGCAAGTGCAATTTGGGCAAATTGGGCGAGTGCATCTGTATACACACCGGCCCGATCCAAGTCAGCCACAGCTAAGGTGAAGTCCTCACTCGATCCGCCAAAGAGCTCGTTGATGAACTGAAGTCGCTCATTTAGACCAAAAGCACCCACCAACGTATCGAGCTTGGGCATAAGATGCCCGGCTGTATGCTTGGCAAGCTCCCTGTCAAGCGCGGTGATCATTGACGTTACAGCATCGTTGTTTTCAGGAAGAGGGGTGCTTTCCACAGCAACGGATGTATCTTTGATCCACGTTTCTTCGATGGGATTTTCAGGTTCAGCGATTGGCTGAATTATTTCCGGAGCTGAACTAATTTCCGGAGTCTCCGGTTCTACTGGTGTCTCCTCCGGTTCATCAAACAGACTGAGGTCATAGGAAGGTTCTTCAGCAGAAAAGAGCTCCGTTTCCAATTCCGGTTTCGGCTGCTCAATTTGCATGATCGGTTCATCCAAGACAGTTTCAATCACTGGCGGTACCTGCTCGAAGACTTTTTCCTCAAACGCTCTAAATTGAAGGATCACAGAACGCTCATAAATGTCTCTGGAATTCAGCACCAGAGCATCAAG
>JBKCAB010000216.1:0-3173 GCA_046307935.1 Bacteroidota bacterium
AACACAACCGTTCCAAGTGAGATCGCAATTTACCCGAATCCGGCCTATGACCTTTTGTTTGTTGATTCAAATGAACCAACGGAAACGATCATTTCCGATATGAATGGAAAGCTGATCTTGAAAAGTACTGCACACAAAATAGACCTACAGGAAATTTCCAGTGGAGTCTACGAGCTTATCGCAATCCATTCGAAAGGTTTGATTCGCACAAGACTGGTCATTCAACGTTAGGATCCTTTATTCTTTAAAAAGACACGTGCTCTGTTTACCGCATTTTGTCGGATGTCCTCCCAGAAGAGATTGACATCGCCCAAGTGTTAATTGCGCATAGTAAAGGAAAGATAGCGGTAAGGAAATCGTGGTGTTGTTATCCAGATCACGCCATTATCTAGGTGAGTTGTAAAGCTTTGCGAATACAGCTTGCCATTCGAAAAAAGAAAACCTTTGTGCTCCATCCGGTCTGCGATCAATGTGCTATCCCAAGTTACGGGATTGATCACTTCTCTGCCTTCGTACCACGTGTATTGTTCGCGGTCAAATCGCTTTTTAAAGGTATTCCAGGTGACATATCCCCCGGTTTCATGTGCTGATGTCATGAGCCGCAGAGAAGTATAGCGGTCTTTGTCAATACCAATTCCCGGTAAATAAGCCGCAACAAGCTGTTTTTGCAAATCCTTACCGTCAAAAAAGTCTTCCAAGAGCAAGGAAATATGCGTTCCTCCTTGGCTGTGCCCCGCAAGGATGATCCCTTTGCCCTTATTGTAATGATCCAGATAGTACTGAAAAGCCGCTTTTATATCGGCGTATGCCAGCAACAATGCCTCACGACCGCCGTTCTCTAGATCGTAGTATGAGCGAATATGCGCCTGTCGGTAATAAGGAACATACATGTTACCTGAGGAAGACCATGCACTTGCTTGATAACGGACCGCCATTTCGAGGATCTTTTTTTTCTGCTCACGATCATCCACAGGCACGTTCCAGCGCTTATCCCGTTTATCCAGCAGTAAAGTTGGATAAACATAAAAGACATCGATATCACGCTGGCTGGAATCCAACTTTGCATACTCCAGATATTCTGTAGGGTAAGATCCTGGAAGTACCGCCCAATTGGACGTATTAGCATAGTCCGTCTGAGCAAAAATGACCAATTCGAGCTGAAAGAGAAAAATGAATACCCAAAAATTTCTCTTGCTCATTTTGCAGAATTAATGTCGTGATAGATCGCCTCCATGCATTTCAAACCATCGATCGCCGCGGAAATGATCCCACCGGCATAACCAGCACCTTCACCACAGGGGTATAAACCTTTCAGTTCGGTATGCTCACAAGTTTCAGCATTACGTGGCACTGATATTGGCGAGGACGTGCGTGATTCAGGAGCGTGTAAAACAGCATCATTCGTAAGGTATCCATTCATTTTCTTTCCAAAAAGGATAAAAGCCTTGCGTAACCTGGATGAGACCATTTCAGGTAGTACTTTGTCCAGTTCTACGCTTGTTATCCCGGGTTGGTAGGAAGATCTTGGGAAATCTCGGGATCGCTTGCCCTGCACAAAGTCGAGCATACGCTGTGCAGGAACTTTCTGTGTCATTCCCGCTGCTTCCCAGCACTTTTGCTCTACTGCGCGCTGAAAGTCAAGGCAGACAAAAGGATCATTTTCTCTTCCCGGAAAATCCTCCGGGCCGATGCTCACAACGATCCCTGAATTGGAATACGGATTGTTCCTTTTGGAGGGTGACCAACCATTCGTTACAACCTCTCCAGGAGCAGTTGCACAAGGTGCAATAATTCCACCTGGACACATACAAAAGGAATAAACTCCCTTTCCATCGACCTGTTCAACCAGAGAATATGACGCAGGAGGAAGGTACTCGTCACTAACACGTCCGTGGTATTGGATCCGGTCGATCAGTTGCTGTGCATGTTCAATTCGCACTCCCAGTGCGAACGGTTTTGCTTCGATTCGGATTCCCTTTTTATGGAGTAATTCAAAAATATCTCTCGCTGAATGGCCTGTTGCCAGGATCACATGATCGAAATCCAGCTCATCAGAACCATTGATGGTGATTCCTGTGATCGTATTATTTGTGATGCGCAGATCAGTGAGCTTCGATCCAAAATGTATCTCACCGCCATACTTTAGGATCGTCTCGCGAATTGCCTCAATAAGCTGAGGAAGTTTGTTCGTGCCAATGTGTGGGTGTGCATCAACCAAAATTTCCGGATCAGCTCCAAAATGCACCAGCCATTGCATCGCCTTTAATACATCGCCTCGTTTTTTGGAACGCGTGTACAACTTTCCATCCGAATAAGTACCCGCACCACCTTCACCGAAGCAATAATTGGACTCAGGATCAACGATCGATTCCTTATTGAGCTTGGCCAGATCGCGTCTTCTCGAACGCACATCCTTACCCCTTTCAAAAACGATAGGCTTTAATCCCAATTCCAGAGCCCTCAGCGCTGCATACAAACCAGCAGGACCCGCCCCAATAATGGCAACGGGACGTGACTCATAAACTTTTTTCGGATGAAAATGAACTTCTTTAAGTGCTTCTTCGTCTATAAAAACTTCAAAGCTGCAGTTGACCCGAATCCGCTGTTTTCTGGCGTCAATACTACGCTTTCTCCATACAAAGGTGAATTTCTTCGGATCTATAGCCAGCTCTTTTCCGATCCGATGGCATAAAAAATCATCATCTTTTGCCTCCTCCGGAGAAACCTGAAAAGAAACAGTATGACGCATTAACCTTCAAAAATGAAAGACACCCACCATACCCGATTGTAGAGTCGATCGATGGGATCTGAAACATCGGTGTTATCCTGGATGAAGCTATTAATAAAGCCATGGGAGAACTTAAGCTCCATACCAAATTTAAAATACGGTGCAAAGAATTCTAAGCCACCTCCCACCTGTCCGTGTACATCGTGCTTTCGAATCTTGATGAAAGGATCAATGTAATTCTGAGATGCTTCCTCCTGTGATTGCAAGTCCAGCGAATACTGTCCGCCGGCAAGCACATAAGCTGCAAAATTGTTCACCCTCATCGTTCTGAACTGGAACATTAGCGGAAAATCAAGATTTGTCGAGTTGATCCTCTCCTGATTGAGGATATCCTTCCCATTGGGAGCCGGATTCTCAAAAACGTAGTTGATCACCTTTTCCTGAA
>JBKCAB010000217.1:0-651 GCA_046307935.1 Bacteroidota bacterium
CCATTTAAGTTGGTGAATGATCGTTCTGCATTGAGTGGGCAGAGTTTTCCGGTAGTTCAAAAATTAAGAACCGGGGGGTATGATGGTAAAGGAGTGCAGATCTTGAGATCCCCAGATGACATTGCACAGTCATTCGATGCACCTTCAGTTCTCGAGGAACTCATCCCTTTCGAAAAAGAACTGTCCGTTATCGTTGCGCGCAATCCCTCAGGACAAACTGCCTCATTTCCAGCGGTAGAATGCCTCTTCAATGAGGAAGCAAATCTTGTGGAACTGCTTTTTTCACCGGCAAACATCAATTTGGAAACAGAGCAAAAGGCTCAGGCACTGGCAAGGCAAGTGATTGACGAGCTGAACATGACAGGTTTACTTGCCGTTGAAATGTTCCTGACTACAGACGGCCAACTTTTGGTGAATGAGATCGCCCCCAGGCCTCACAACAGCGGACATCATACTATTGAGTGTAATATAACCTCACAATTCCAGCAGCACCTTCGCTCAATTCTGGATCTCCCTTTGGGAAGCACAACAGGTGTACAAGCGGGAGCCATGATCAATCTTTTGGGAGAAAAGGGTTACGATGGACCAGTACACTATGAAGGCCTTGAACAAGCACTCGCATTGGAAGGAGTGCATCCTCACATTTACGGC
>JBKCAB010000218.1:0-1204 GCA_046307935.1 Bacteroidota bacterium
GCCTCTGAGAGCGCGTTGAACCCGGCAAAGAGAAAACGCCGTTCCTTGTCATCCTGAAACACACGATCTATATTTTCAGCAAGGCTTCTGTATGCTTTTCCCATGTAGCAAGCTCCATCCTGTTCGAGAAGCTCATTAAAGCGCTTATAGTAGCGGGGTAAACGATCCCAGAACTGCATGAACCGCTGTTGCGCCTGCGTGGGCTCGGTTGAATTAAAAGACCAGTTCTCGAGCTCGCGAATATCCGCCAAGTTCCTAAAAACCATTTCCGGATCAAGCAAGTAACGGTCGATCTCATCAAAATCTGAAAGCAGGATCTGGCCCCATTGCATGAATTCATCAAAAAGGGCATCTTTGGGATCCGCAGGATCTTCCATCTGAACTGCGAACAACTTCACCAAAAGCCGCGTCCTGTCGATCACTGTCTTCTCGGAGTGTTTTCTCACCCATCGGTCGATCGTGATCATTTCCGGAGCGATCAGTGGCCCTTTGTTGCGTCTGTATAGCGCTGCAGAAATGAACTTAACGGCTCTTTCGGAGGGCAGAACGATCGTCAAATGTTTGTGGTCAAGTCCCTCTTCCTGTATATACTGGGCTATTTTATCAACAAATTTCATCGATCATTTTTTCGTTAAAAAGCCCCAATAGGTCGACCTGTTCAGGGCATGTAAAGCAATATACGGGTAGGATTCGCAAAACTGGCGCGGATACCTGATCTTTTTTTTCTTGTCCCAGCTGATCCTGTAAGCATGGTTTTCCTCTCCGTAAATTTCAAGAAAGTCCATCGACTGTTTGGTGTGTGTCGACCAGAAGCAATAATGCGGCTCGCGCCCGTGCATCCTGTTCCATTTTATCCGCTCGGTAATCACCAAATTCTTCCAAAGTGCCTCCATATCGTTCCTGAGCTCCGGTGGATTGAAATTTCGAATCAAAGCATTCCGGATACCATTGTCCATGAAATAGATAAGGTGCGTTTTCTTCAATTCGTATCTGTGGCCATTGAAAAACGAAGGAAGACGCACTAATAAGCCGGCCTCAACAAGAAGATCCGTATAGCGTTCGACCGTTTCATTATCCAGACCGCTTTTCTCGCCAATCTCATTGTAGGAAACGGGTACTGAAATGTTAAATGCCAGTTGTTGCAGCATTTTTATAAGCTTATCCTCTTTGTTGATGCGATCCGTTACCC
This sequence comes from Bacteroidota bacterium, assembly GCA_046307935.1. GTDB lineage: Bacteria > Bacteroidota > Bacteroidia > Flavobacteriales_D > Crocinitomicaceae > M0103. The sequence continues at coordinate 1,190 of JBKCAB010000218.1, forward strand.
CAAGATCTGTGAAAA
>JBKCAB010000219.1:0-1571 GCA_046307935.1 Bacteroidota bacterium
GTCTAGTGATCAAGATCACATCATCCCAGGCATACCACCCGGCATTCCGCCCATCGCTGGAGGATTCTCTTCCGGTTGGTCAACTACCACGCATTCTGTGGTGAGAAGCATCGATGCGATCGAAGCAGCATTTTCTACCGCAATGCGTGTTACCTTGGTCGGATCGATAACGCCTGCCTTATATAACTTTTCGTACGTTTCCGTTCGGGCATTGTAACCAAAATCGTCCTTGCCCTCCTTCACTTTCTGAACGATAACGGCACCTTCTCCTCCCGCGTTGGCAATGATCTGACGCAATGGCTCTTCCGCTGCACGCTTCACGATCTGGATTCCTGTCAGTTCATCTTCATTATCGCCCTTTAATTTGTCGAGACTCTCGATTGCACGGATCAGCGCAACACCTCCACCGGGAACTATACCTTCTTCCACTGCCGCGCGTGTGGCAGCAAGAGCGTCGTCAACACGGTCTTTCTTTTCTTTCATCTCCATCTCAGTTGGTGCACCTACGTACAGCACAGCAACACCTCCCGCAAGCTTAGCAAGTCGCTCCTGGAGCTTTTCACGATCATAGTCAGAGGTGGTGGATTCGATCTGTGCTTTGATCTGATTCACACGTGCCTGAATGTCTGATTTCTTGCCTGAACCATTGATGATGGTCGTATTGTCTTTGTCGATCTCGATCTTCTCGCAAGAACCGAGAAAATCAAGGGTTGCATTCTCTAGCGTGAATCCTCGTTCTTCGGAAATAACTGTACCACCGGTGAGGATGGCAATGTCTTCAAGCATTGCTTTTCTTCGGTCACCGAATCCCGGAGCTTTAACAGCAGCAATCTTCAAAGAACCTCTCAAACGGTTCACAACAAGGGTGGCAAGTGCTTCACCATCGACATCCTCAGCGATAATTAGCAACGCTCGACCATTTTGCACAACAGGCTCAAGGATCGGAAGCAGCTCTTTCATGTTGGAGATCTTCTTCTCGCAGATCAGGATCAATGGTTTTTCCATTTCCGTGATCATCTTATCAGTATTCGTCACAAAGTATGGAGAGAGATAACCTCTGTCAAATTGCATTCCTTCTACCGTTTTTACCTCTGTTTCTGTACCTTTCGCTTCTTCAACAGTGATAACTCCGTCATTTCCCACAACTTTCATAGCCTGAGCGATGAGCGCCCCAATCGACTCGTCATTGTTGGCTGAGATCGTAGCGATCTGCTTGATCTTGTCGTTGTCTTTACCTACTTCTTTGGAGAGTTTTTTTAAGTTTTTCACAACTTCAGCTACTCCTTTATCAATGCCGCGCTTCAGATCCATTGGATTGGCCCCAGCAGCCACGTTCTTAAGACCTGCAGTAACGATCGCCTGAGCAAGAACGGTCGCCGTAGTTGTTCCATCACCAGCGATATCAGCTGTTTTAGCAGCAACCTCCTTCACCATCTGTGCACCCATGTTTTCAACCGGATCCTTGAGCTCGATCTCCTTCGCAACTGTTACACCGTCCTTGGTCACATGAGGAGCACCGAATTTCTTGTTGATGACAACATTTCGTCCTTTGGGTCCAAGTGTCACTTTCA
>JBKCAB010000220.1:0-1457 GCA_046307935.1 Bacteroidota bacterium
CTGGGTGGTCAGGGTAACTTTGATCTGTGTATTACCCAAGATCCCGACAACAGTGCTTGTAACACCTCTGATGCCTTGACGGTTACTGCTACATCTTTGGGATCTCCCTTGGCGGGCCCTTACCTACCGGGTGAACAGGTCACATTTTGTTACACAGTTACTAACTACACTCAATTCAATTGTAACTACATTTCTGCTTTTGTTCCATCTTTTGGTAATTGCTGGGATCCATCTTCGTTCAATGCGCAGGGAATGCCCAACATCATCAATACACCCCTGAATGTAAATGGTATCATTCAATGTCCTCCGGGGCCTCCGGGACCACAATGTGCCTGTGCGGGATCTCCAGCGGGAGCTTGGAGTTGGTTTCCATCCGGAAGTGCCACATACAACATCAACGGATATTACCCGGCAGGAACCCCTATGCCAGCAGGATGGTATTTTCTTTCCTCTTACAACCCTGCTACAGGATCATGTACCGGTGACCCGACAGATCCGGATTTAAGCTATGGCGACGGTAACTATCCGAGCTGTGGCGTCAACACTTTTGATTATACAGTTTGCTTTACACTGATTGCCGGCCCGGTGGGTAATTGTGGAACTGGATTAACGGATTGTTCAGTGACCATGAAGACATTTGCCGATGGTGAATTTGGTGCTTGGAATAACATCGGTTGTACGGGAGATGCAGCAGCTAATTATCCGGCCGGTTTTGCATGTTGTACACCGCCGGTTATAACTTCAATTTCAAACAGCTCTATCTGCTCAACAGGAAGTATTAATCAAGCCTTGACCTCAGATCAGGATCCCGGTGTTACGTATTCATGGACGGTAATTGCAGGTTCAAACATCACCGGAGCCTCAGCGGGCACAGGATCCACGATCAATCATACTTTAACAAACAGTGGAACCACTTCCCAAACTGTTCAATACACAGTGACAGCGAATAATGGTTCTTGTTCAAGTACATCGACATTTACGGTTACGGTCAATCCGAATTTAGCGGTTTCAGCGCCCTCTTCAAATCCTATAGTTTGTATTAATCTGCCAATTTCTCCTGTGATTACTTTCACTACTACAGCGGCAACGGGAATTGGTGCGGCAACTGGACTTCCAGGAGGAGTTACGGCAAGTTTTTCAGGTAACACGATAACGGTAAGTGGCACACCTAACACGGCTGGAACTTTCAATTATACGATTCCATTGGTTGGATCGTGTGGTTCTGCAACAGCTTCAGGAACGATAACAGTTCAACCCATCAATACCGTTACACCACCGTCGTCGAACCCAACGGCTTGTATTGGCTTACCGCTGTCACCAACAGTTACGTTCACAACTACCGGAGCAACAGGTATTGGAGCGGCGTCGGGTCTTCCTGCCGGATTGAGCGCAAGCTTCTCAAGCAACACGATCACGATCAGCGGAACACCAACAGCATCAGGAACGTTCAACTACAC
>JBKCAB010000221.1:0-9203 GCA_046307935.1 Bacteroidota bacterium
TTTTCATGGCGTAATAATTTTTAAAGCGGATTAATAATTCAGTTTCCTCCTGGATCTCACGAAGTTCCCTTTTGAAGAAACGCGGCAGTACTTTTTTGTAATGACCTTCAAAATCATCTGGATCATTCATTTCCTCTTCCAAGACACAACAGATATGGTCGAGCAGGCTGAGCCGAAGCTCTTCCAGCAGGATCCCTTTCCGTTCGAGGTCCTCGAGGATGTACTGCACGTGTTCTTCCTTGAGAACGATCATGCTATCCAAGCTTAGGTTTCAGATCCAGCAGGGTGATCATCGTAGCGATGAAATCTGTGAACTCGTTCACCTTTTCAGAAGCGATCTTTCGGCCGCCGGGTGTGATCGCGTAGTATTTCCTGAGGCGGTTCCCTACATTCACCACCTCAGTGGTCAGGATCCCCTGATCTTCCAGTGCGTGCAATGTAGGATACAACGCGCCTTCCGTCAGCTGGATCTTCCCTCCGGTCAAATCCTTCACTTTTTGCGTGAGTTCATAACCGTACATCCGTTCATTCTCTGAGAGCAACTTTAAAATGATCGTTTTCAAGTTGCCTTTGATCAGTTCTGATGAATACATAATGGCAATTTTATACTAAAGTAACAAATATACATAAGAAAATTATGCATTTATTCGTTTTTCATTCTGAAATTCATTTTTCGCATTGCAAAAAATAACCGGATGTCAGGTTGTTTCATTGGCAGGACTCCGTTAAATGGCGTTTTTCGGATTTAATTGTCACATTTTGTTCTTTTGAAGAAATAAAAGTTTGGTGTTCACACAGAAATCGCTTTTAGCTGTTGAGGTAAGGCTTATTTTTGAGTTATGAAAAAAGAGATCTGCACCCTACTGCTCCTGATGACCTTTGTAAAAACCGTCATTGGACAGTCTGACGATTCAAATAGCACTGAGGCATCTGTTCCAAAAGTATTTATGATCTGTGATTTTTGCGACTTGGACTTTTACAAGAACGAGATCGTTCACCTTGTCTTTGTCCGAGATCAGCGACTGGCTGATTTTACGGTGCTTTTCCGCGTGATCAATACGGGAAGTGGCGGTTCTGAGTATGAACTGGAATTCATGGGAAAGAATGCATACGATGGAATAAGCGTGCGGGAAAAGTTCAATTCGACGCCTAACATGTCAAAAAACGATATACGAGAGGGCTTACTTGCTGCCTTGAACCGGGGATCTTTACACTACCTCATTCACAGTCCTGTCGCTCCTCATATTCAGTACGAGATCGTTGGGATAAACAACGGTCAAGCAGCTGATTCCATTCGCGATAAATGGAACCTCTGGATCTTCAACTTAAATACCAACCTTGTTGGAAGCGGACAAGAATACACCAGTAATTTGTCAATGGGAGCCTCTTTTTCGGCGAATCGAACATCTGAAAAGAATCTCTTTGAAATTGGTTTATGGTACAATAAGAACAGTTCTGTATTCAAGCTTGAAGGAGAGGATCCCATCAGGTACTCCATTCTTGAGTATGGGGTTTACAGTCAGGATGCTGTGTCACTTGGCAAGCATTGGGCATTGGGATATAATTCAGCTATTTATGCGGAGACCGTTTCCAATTTGAAATCAAACCTATTCTTATCCCCTACGGTGGAATACAATGTTTATCCATATTCTGAGGCAACAGAAAGACAACTGCGCTTCAATTATCAGTTGGGTGTAATGCAATCTCATTATGAAGAGCCCAGCTACCGCAATCGCATGTCAGATTTGTTCCTTTCCCAGGCATTGAATATCCGGTACCGGCTGGTTAAGAGTTGGGGTGACATTGGTTTGGGTTCGGGATTTCTGCATTTGTATGACACAGAACATTTCTATAACCTTAATTTTTCTCCATCTGTTTCCTGGAATATCCTGAAGGGATTAAATTTCAACGTTCAGGGCAGTTATTCGATCGTACGAGATCAGTATTTTCTCAAACTGGATGATGCAACTTCAACGGAGATCATTACAGGACAGACACAGTTGAAGTCGGCGTATAATTTTTTCGTTGTCATGGGAATCAATTATTCTTTCGGTTCGATCTACAACAATGTCGTCAATGTGCGCTTTCAAGGGATCTATTAAGTGCTGTAACAGTCTAATAAAATAGGCCCGAGTTCCTTTGCTCTCAATTTTGCGATAGATTTTGGCGGAGCAAGAATTTTTGCTATCTTCATTAAACTAACCTTAACCAACTGATGAATAGAACTACAACTGATCCAATCGCGCATTCATGAATTGTGTGGAATGAAAATCATGCTTGACTTTGATCTGGCCAATCTTTATGCAGTCGAAACAAGAACGCTGAAACAAGCTGTTAAACGCAACCTGAATCGCTTTCCTCCTGAATTTATGTTCGAACTCGAATCCGCCGAGATCGAATTGCTGGTGTCACAACTTGTGATACCATCTAGAAGTAATCTCGGTGGCTCAACCCCTTTTGCTTTCACCGAACAAGGCGTTGCAATGCTCAGTGCTGTTTTACGCTCTGAAAGGGCAGTTGAAACCAGCCTTGCGATCATGCGTGCTTTTGTACTCTTGCGCCAACTTGCTTTATCACACAAGGAACTTGCCCAGAAACTCGAAGTACTGGAATCACGTTACGATCAGAAATTTGACGACATACACCAAGCACTGCAATTCCTCATTCTTCAAAACGAGGAAAACCAGAGGCAAAAACACCGCAAAAAGATCGGATTTAATTGAGGATGGCTGACATTTTCGTTTATTCATAAACCTTTCTCATTTGCACTTGTTCAACTAAAAAAGTACGTATGGCTTTAAAACGCATTGATCGCCCGGATATCGAAAAAATGAATCGAATTGCCCGGTTAAATTTCATTAACAGTTGCACCGGGTATAAATCTGCCAATCTGATCGCTACGATATCCAACGAAGGCCGAACCAATGTGGCCGTCTTTTCGAGTATCACACATTTGGGCAGCGATCCGGCGTTGATCAGTTTTACGTTGCGCCCAACAACAGTGCCTCGACACACCTATCAGAATATTAAAGCATACGGCTATTTTTCAGTCAATCATATTACAGCCGAACAAATTGCTGATGCGCACCATACTTCGGCGGCTTATCCGGAAGAAGTCAGTGAATTCGATCAAACCAATCTTCAGCCCATTTACCACAGTGATTGTCCGGTGCCTTTTGTTAAAGGAAGTCCGGTGAAGTTGTTGTGCAAGTATGTGAACGAATACCTGATCCGCGAAAATGGTTGTATTCTCATTATAGCCTCCATTGAAGCCGTTTTTTACGAGGAGGAACTGCTCACATCAGACCACTGGTTGCAACTCGACAAAGCAAAGGTTGTTGCGATCAATGGCTTGGATGGGTATGCCTTGCCTGAGTTGCTCGAGCGTTTTCCGTATGCGCGACCGAAAGTGAAGTGAAATACTTGAGTTCGATTCGTCTCAATTTCCGATTCCTACATTGAAACTGCCATCCATAACCAGTTTTCCATCGCGTTTTTCGGAGGAACCAGGAATTTGAAAGCCTTTGATGACACTGGTTTTTCCTTTTTGGATGAGGTCGAGCAATTGAGCTTCGGTGAGTCTTTTGCCTAAGAGCTCAAAAGGAATCTTGAAGCCGCATTCCTTGAAATTGGAACAGCCCACAGCGGTCTTTCCTTTCATCAATTTCGCAGCCTTGCATTTCGGACAATCCAAGGTTGCAAGTGACGGTTTTTCCTTCGGAACACGCGGTGCTCGTTCTTTTTTGGGCGCAGAAGAGTTCGAGTTTCGGGAGGCTACGGAGACAGGTTCCACTTGTATTTGCCTATAGGTGTTGAAAATGACCTCATCAGTCAGTTCCTTCACCATTTGGTAGAGCTCTTGCTTGAACACTTCCGGCTGGTATTCGCCTTTTTCGATGAGTCGCAGCTTTCTTTCCCATTGGCCTGTGAGCTCGGGACTTTTGAGCAGATCATTCTGTATCGTATCGATCAGGTCCATGCCAATTTGCGTAGCGACGATATTCTTGCGCTGTTTTTCGATGTATTTACGCCGGAACAAGGTCTCAATGATGTTCGCTCGTGTGGATGGTCGCCCGATCCCGTTGTCCTTCATCAGCTCCCGCATCTCTTCGTTCTCAACTTGTTTACCTGCTGTTTCCATTGCGCGTAGCAATGTGGCCTCGGTATAGGGTTTTGGCGGTGAGGTTTTTCCTTTATGAATGAACGGTTCATGCGGTCCTTTTTCTCCTTCTGTAAAAGTTGGGAGTACTCGTTCTTCTTGATCTGAACCATTTGATTTTCCTCCTCCCCCTGTGTCCCCCTCCGAAGGGGGAAGTTGTCCTTGTTCCTCGTAGATCACCCGCCATCCCGGTTCCAAAATCTGCTTTCCCGTTGCTTTAAATACCAGTGTTCCTACTTTTCCGAGCACGGTTGTGTTTGAAACCTTACATTCCGGATAGAACACTGCAATGAAGCGCTTGGCGATCAGGTCGTAGATCTGATTTTCAGAAGGCGTAATGCCGCTTGGCTGCACACCCGTTGGAATGATCGCGTGGTGATCGGTAACTTTCTTGTCGTCGAAAACGGTTTTTGATTTCGGGATCGGTTTCTGAAGCAGCGGCTCTGTGAATCGTTTGTAATACTGCATGTTGCGCAGAATACCCTCCACTTTCGGATAGATGTCTTCCGACAGGTAGGTGGTATCGACGCGTGGATAGGTTACGATCTTCTTCTCGTACAAGCTCTGTACATTCTTGAGCGTATCGTCTGCTGAAAAGCCGAATTTTTTGTTGGCCTCCACCTGCAATGAGGTCAGATCGAACAAGCGTGGATTGCCTTCTTTTCCTTCTTTTTGTTCGAAGGATGTCACTTCAAATTCATGCTGTTTCAGGTATTCAAGGCCCTTGTTGGCCTTCTCCTCATTCGAGAGTCGGTCGATCTGACACAGGAATTCGGTATCGCGGTAATTTGTTTTGAGTTCCCAGTATTCCGAAGAAGTAAACGCGTTGATCTCTTTCTGCCGCTGTACGATCATCGCAAGCGTGGGCGTTTGCACCCGACCTATGGACAAGGTCGCTTTTCCTCTACCGAATTTTGTGGTGAATGCGCGCGTGGCATTTATACCGAGTAGCCAGTCACCGATCGCTCGGGCAGAACCTGCAGCATACAAGTTATCGTACTGAGCAGCATCTTTCAATTTTTCAAAGCCTTCTTTGATCGCCTCTTCAGTGAGAGAGGAGATCCACAGACGTTTTACGGGTTTCCTGCATTTTGCTTTTAAAAGTACCCATCGCTGGATCAATTCTCCTTCCTGCCCGGCATCCCCACAGTTGATGACCATTGCACACTGTTGCACCAAATTTTCGATGCAATTGAACTGTTTACGGATCCCATTATCGTCAACCACTTTGATACCAAAAGAGGGAGGAATGATTGGCAGATCTTCGAGTCGCCAATATTTCCAGCGTTCACTGTAGTCATGCGGTTCTTTCAAGGTGCACAGGTGACCGAAGGTCCAGCTCACCCAATAGCCGTTTCCCTCCCAGTAGCCGTCTTTTCTGGACTTGGCTCCCAGGATCTCAGCGATGTCTCTCGCTACAGAGGGTTTTTCGGCGATGCAGAGGATCATATTTTATACCACATAGGAATGGAGTGCACATGGTTCATCATCAAGAATCCTGTGTACTTTGTGAAACTTCCGTTCTCTGTGTTTTTAAAATTCATTTTCTGATGTAGTGTTTAACTGTAAACGCTGCTTCATTCTTCTCATCTTTTGGCCAGCTAATGATCTCACGGACCGACCACTTATCTTCATCGAATTCCGGGAAGAATGTGTCTGCGTCGTAAACTGCATCCACGTGGGTAATGTACATTTCATCCACACATTTCAATTCCAGTGCCTGTCGGTAGATCTCACCGCCGCCGATGATGAAAACACTGCGTTCTTTTTCGCCCTCATAGAAGGACAGACATTCCTCAAGCGAATGGAAAGCCTGACACCCATCCGCGTGAAAAGTCCTGTTTCTTGTTAGAACAACATTCTCTCTGTTTGATAAAGGTCTAAAACGTTCTGGTATTGAATCCCAATTTTTACGTCCCATAACCACGATCTGACCCGATGTTGTTTCCTTGAAGAATTTCATATCGACAGGCAAATGCCACATAAGGTCGTTGTTCCTTCCGATCCCACGTTCTTTGTCCATTGCCACGATGAGTTTTACCATAAGTTGAATTTTATTTTGGAGTAGAATGAAGCTAACTTGAAATCATATGCTTTAAACGGTTCGCAGATTTATCCTCCCCACTTCGACCGGCTCAGTGCCTCGCCTGAGTCCCACTCTCCGGGGAGAAAACATCCTTGCTGTTAGCTTTTTGTTCCTTGCTCTTTATTCCAACGCTAAACCGCCACAGCCCCTTTAATATGCGGATGCGGGTCGTACCCAACCAATTCGAAATCTTCATAGGTGAAACTGAAGATGTCTTTCACGTTCGGATTGACCTTCATTGTAGGTAAGGGACGACATTCTCTCGACAACTGCAATTCAACCTGTTCAAGATGATTGCTGTAGATGTGTGCATCGCCAAAAGTATGGATGAATTCTCCAGGCTCGAGATCACAAACTTGAGCAAGCATCATCGTTAAAAGTGCATAGGAGGCAATGTTGAACGGTACGCCGAGGAACGTATCGGCACTGCGTTGGTAAAGTTGACAACTCAGTTTGCCGTTTGCTACATAGAACTGGAACAAGGTGTGACATGGAGGTAGCGCCATAGTATCGACATCTGCCACATTCCAGGCAGAAACGATGTGTCTTCTGGAATCCGGATTGTGTTTCAGAGAATGCACCAGTTTCGTAATCTGATCGATGGTTCCACCGTGCCCGTCAGGCCAGCTGCGCCACTGATGTCCGTATACAGGCCCCAGATTTCCATGCTCATCGGCCCATTCGTCCCAGATTGAAACATTGTGCTCTTTCAAAAATTTGATATTCGTATCACCTTGCAGGAACCAAAGCAGTTCAATGATGATCGAACGCAAATGCAATTTTTTGGTTGTAACTACAGGAAATCCTTCGGAAAGATCAAAGCGCATCTGGTAGCCGAAAGTGGAAATCGTTCCGGTACCGGTGCGGTCTTCCTTCCGAGTTCCATGCTTCAGAATGTGGTTTAAAAGATCGTGGTATTGCTTCATGAAAATCGAGCTTTTCTAAAGCCCGAAATTACAAAAAACGCCAGTTTCATACTGGAGAACTTTTCAAGAATTGGATTCAGTTATGAACGCTTTAAACGTGGAATATGGAGGTGCTTTTCAGGGTATCTCCATTTATAAAGAAGTAAGAACAGCATGAACAAGCAACTGCAAAGACTAACCCAAAAACCGATCAATACGAAGTAGTTGACGTATTTGAATTCCACGTTGGCAGTGCCTGAAGGGAGCACAATACTCATGAAATTCCGGTTGCTCTTGTAAATGGGTGTTTCCTCGCCGTTCACGTATGCTTTCCATCCGGTGAATTCTTTCTGGAAAATGGTGAGCAGTTGAATATCGGTTGTATTCGTTTTGATGTTAAAACTATTTGGAGTATAAGAAAGCATGTAAGCGGTATCCTTTGGACTGTGACTCATGCGTACCATTCGGATCACACCGAAATCGTGATCATCGAAATAGAGATGATTGGGTTTGTAAAGACTATCGCGGTTGGCAATTTGCATACTTCCTTCATGTCGGATTTGGGCACTTAGCAAGAGTAATTTGTTCTTCTGCATTTCACGGAAGATGAAGGGATATTGACTTTCTAAGTTGTCGTAGCTGGTAAATGAAAAGGAATTGAATCCTTCTGCGGTGAATTGTTTGTGAAATGTATTCAGGTTCTGCCAATAAGGCTGCCCTAAACCCGGCATTTTACCACCTTCCTCAATGGTGATATTCATCATGGGAGGAAACCCTTTGGGCAGATCGGCGGTTGACTTGTACGGTTGACTTGCGCTGATCGTGTCATTGTAAACGGTGTAAGGTGCATTCAGTTGAACACTGATGAATAGATCAATGGACACAAGGGCAATGAGCGCAAGGTACTGATAGCGAATCACCTTGATAAAGTGCATCACGAGAACCAGCATAAGAATGAGTAACAGCTGGATGACCGATTGCAAAGCGATATGCTGCTGGATTAAGGTTTCCCGATCTGCACGGAATGCTGCCTGCGAGACAAAGTTTACAAGGTCCAAGTAACCCTCTGAGCGCAAATAAACGATCACGACCGCAAATACGATCGCCAATGCACTCAGCGGAATCCACCATTTCTTCAGCTCAGGGAAGCGATCCTGGTTGTATAACTTGTTGAGGTAATTGGCGGAGATCAGTATGAATGGTAATATGACAAAGAGCCGGAAAACGGCCGGAAATCGGAAGACGTTCATCATGGGCACGTAGTCGAAAAGCAGTGCGCGTACTGGTAGTGCATCACCGACAGCAGCGGTAAGCGAGAAGAGACCGAGCCCTAGGAGAATTTTGAGTTCAATGGTTTTTTTTGTGAAAAGACCAGCGAAGAAAAAGACCAGAAGAAAAAGACCGAAATAGCCGTTGATCATGGAGATATCTCCATTGAAAACATCGGGAAAATGTACAGTGCTGTATGGAAAAACGAACGACAATAAGGCTTTTGGACCAAAAGGGGAGAACAAGGCTTGCTGCAGGGTGAATCCATCGTCAAGTCGGGAAAGGTAGGGGCTTACCTGCCAGATCGCTATCAGCATACCCGCCGAAAAGACGAGCGTTGTCAGTACCATGACGGCATTCCTGAAGAAAAGATCGGTAAAGGCAAAGCGCTGGCGATGTTTCAGTGAACGGACGAGGTAAAAAATGCTAGTAAAACAGAAAAAGTAAAATAGAATGATCACATAAGCCGGGTAACCACCAGTTATCATCAAGAACAGAAAGAAACCAGCATAAATGGCATTTGACCAAAATGGTTTTTCGATCATCCTGAAGTAGAAATGAAGCACGACTGGTAGCCAGGCAGCTCCTATGATATAGGGAAGGTGCTGTGCATTTCCAACGAAAACACCACAGAGCATATAAGCGATGGCAGCGATTACCGCGACGGGTCTTGCCATTTTTAGTGTTTGTGCAAGGTGGTACATACCAATCCCTGCAAAGAATACGTGGACAACAAACTCCAGACTTATAGTGTAAAGATTGTATCCAACTGTGCTTCCTATCA
>JBKCAB010000222.1:0-2372 GCA_046307935.1 Bacteroidota bacterium
GTTCAAACGGATGAGACGGAGGTTTTCACCCTATATCGATCTGTGTTTCATAGTGGCGGTATGTATCATTTTACTATTGAAATTGAGGACACAATGTCAAAGATCACCGGAAAGATCCTCGTACACTGACACATCATTCACAGATCCGTCCCTTGTGTTCCCCGTTGTGAAAATGATCGTCAAGTTTGCGCATTTCATCCAATAATTCTGCAGTTGGAGGAATGCTCTGAAGTGCTTTAAGATCCGGTTGACCGGCATCAACCCAGGCCGTGTACCAAACAGAACCCACAGCAATGATCGCTGCGCGCATGCGCCTTTCAACCATTCCGTTCATACGTTCATGATATGCCTGAGAGAACTCGATACTGTATACAGGTACGGTCACATTTCCGCGTTGTTCAAAACTATACTTTTTGTCTGCCGGAAATGCAGCAGTGAGCTCCTTCTCGATCCTCAATACAGAATCCAGTGCGTTGTGAGAACCTCTAACAGCCTCCCATGCCATGTCTAAAACGTTTTTAAGGTACACACTTTTACCGACGAAATAGTCATAATCCTCCGCATTGATCTCCACAAGACGGCTTTCCCACAATCCGTGGATCCCTCTCTGACCAGTGAGTTGTCCGTTGTAGTTCTCGGTGGTATGCAGCGGCACATGGGCATCACCAATGTAATGTCCAATATCAGCTGAATACTTTAAAATGAGGTCAACATTCTTGCTTTCAAAGGCTTTCTGCAATTTGTATTTCATCAGGTTGATGTGCCAAGGAACGATCCCATATGCCTGGAGTGTATCTTCTGTGAACTTAGCCACAGCATCATCCCACTTTCTGGGAACAATGGTGAAAGGGTCTTGACCGGGTTTGTAGTAGTGATCCAGGTCGATGTAATGGCATTGTGCCTCGCCATCAACAGCATACCTTCGCTTATCCGGATCTACAGCATGCTCCGTGAGGTATTCAATGTGTTCCTTGTAAAATCCGAACATGTCGGGCGGAAGTGTGAACACGGCGATCCTGTTGATGCGCTTGTGTCCGAAAAAACCCCATTTTCCAGTGTGTTCAGTGCGCCAGTTTACCGCCATCAGAAGAGGCAATACAAGAAGAATGACCAGCTTATAGTTTGACCAGTTTACCATCACGCAGAATTGGTATCACTTCAGTTTGATCAGGAGTCAGGCAGTATTTGATATCCTCGTTCAGATTGAGGTTTTTTAATCTTCTTCTGTGAGAGCTTGACTTCAGGTAACCGAAATAATTGTCTTTTGCAGAAAGGTACAAATATTTTGCCGCTATAGAAGAGTCCTCATCGGATGTGTAACGTCCGGTTGACAAAAGGTGATCAGAGATAGCTCCAGCACATATAGTATCTTCCAGGTTGAACTTGTCCTGCCAACCCGAGCAGAGGCAAAGAACATTCTTGTCCTGATCGGCCAGCCATCTCGACAAGGCGGTCATGTTCAGGAAGGATCCAACAACAACTGTTTCTGCGTTTCTTGCAACATGCAATGATTTTGTTCCATTGGTGGTTGTCAAAACGACATCTTTTCCTCTGAAATCGTCACGCATGTATGAGAAGGGTGAATTACCAAAGTCAAAACCTTCGACGATCTGGCCTTTTCGCTCGGCACCGGCAAGGTACCCTTTCTGCTTGTATTCCCATGCTTCCTCTACCGTGGGAACCGGTATAATTGAATTGATTCCGTTATCAAAAGCAGCACATATTGCAGATGTTGCACGCAGTACATCGATCACTACCACGATCTCGAATTCGTCCTTATAGTAATCGTACTCTCCGGGAGTAAAACAGACCTCAATGTGTTTGCGTGTATCCATAAATCAGAGCAAATGTAGCATTTTTAGTACAATTCAAATGGCAGTATCAGTCGCGTAGGTAGCGCTTCTCTGCCCAAAATGTCATGAAAGGTACCAAAGAGGCAACAAGGAGTATTCCAGTCCTGCTAAGCTTCCATTTCCGGTCATAATGGTTCACCAGAACCCAAATGCAGTAGGCCAGAAATAGTACACCGTGAGCCATCCCCACCACGTAGTTCGGTTCTTTGATTCCCCAAACGTATTTGAGCGGCATGGTGAGGGCGAAGGAAATGTAAGAAAGACCTTCGAGAATAGCGAGTAATCGCAATTGTCCAATGAGTGAGTTCATTTTCGTTGTTTTATTTGAACTTATCTGTAGATCAACGATCCGTACCTTCTAGTTGTTCTTTTTTCTTTCTTCCAGCGCAAAAAGCTCGTCGCGGAGTCGGGCTGCCTCGAGGAAATCAAGCTCTTTAGCTGCTTTCTCCATTTGTTTCCGAGTATTCTGTATGGATTTCTCGAGCTGTTCAACGGACATGCGTTCCAAAACAGGATCTG
>JBKCAB010000223.1:0-1485 GCA_046307935.1 Bacteroidota bacterium
GTCGAAACGAATTCCTTCAGAAGAGTGATAATTGATCTTTTCAGTCAACTCAGTATGCTCGAGATAGTCTGTTGTCTCTCTGAAATTCTGATTTGAAAGCTGTTGCAGAAAGTTTACAGGAAGTCGATCCCATAATTCGGACTCAGGTTTTCTTCCTAATAAACGTGCATTCCAGATATGATGTACATTGATGATGTGTGACATGGAACGCAACGTAAAATCGGAGACCAGATCTTCCTGTTTTTCGATACATTCGATCCACATTCTGTTGGCATGCAGGTCATATTCGAATTTATCCAGGAAGAATTCTTTCATTTCAACTCCTTTAGTTCTCGGATCGTATTGGCCGGATCATTCGAATTGAATACAAAGCTACCTGCCACTAAAACATCGGCCCCGACTTTGACCAATTCTGAACCGGTCTGGAGGTTCACACCCCCATCCACTTCTACCAAAGCTTGAGAACCGTTACGATGAATCAGATTCTTCGCTTGTTCAACTTTCAATAAGGCATTTCGTATGAATTTCTGTCCGCCAAAACCGGGATTTACAGACATGACCAATACAAGATCCAGCTCGCGAACAATGTCCTGCAAAATATCAACGGGTGTATGCGGATTTAGTGCTACACCAGCTTTCATTCCTGATTCCTTGATGAATTGAATGGTGCGGTGAAGGTGTGTACATGCTTCATAATGCACTGTTAATATGTCTGCTCCGACACGAGCAAAATCCTGAATATACTTGTCCGGATCCTGGATCATTAAGTGAACATCCAGCGGCTTTTTTGCGTGACGTTTGATCGCTTCAATGACAGGAAACCCAAATGAAATATTGGGAACAAAAACGCCGTCCATCACATCGATATGAAACCAGTCAGCTTCTGAATCATTAATCATTTCAACATCTCGCTGAATGTTCGCGAAATCGCAGGATAAAACGGAAGGGGATATGATCACCGACATTGTTTTTACGGTAAAGTTAACGATTGGAAATCAATCGCGCATGAATTCAAGGTAATCTTCATCCCGTTTATAGATGTCGGGGTGGAAGACCATTCGTTCACGATCTGCTACAACAGTGAGGTATTCGACAAAGACAGGTATGTGATCCATTAATTTAATAACATGATGATTTCCTGCTCCGATCAAGCTGTCCAACGAATCAGAAGTAATGGAATTGCCAACACCTTTTACGCTACGTGAAGCATATTTCAGCGAATCGTGATCGAGGATCTTTTTACCAAGTTCAATGGGTTCCTCACACCGCATACAGCCGTGTGAAAAACAACGCACATCAGATCGGAACAACGATTTGGCGGGCGTATCATGGATGTAAACGCTGTAGTTATTGAAAAACTCGAATTTGATGACTCCAAGACTGTTTCCTGGTCCCGGCTGTTGTACAACCTTGTATGGAAAATTGGAGGCAGTTATTCTTCTCCAGTTCACATGAAGAGGATCAACCTCCACATTTCCTCTGTAG
>JBKCAB010000224.1:0-9712 GCA_046307935.1 Bacteroidota bacterium
GGTGCCCGACCAGGATCCGGAGGAGATCACAAGGTTATTTAAAGATCATTTTGAATCCATCGCTCCGAAAGGAACGCGTGTCAAAGTGACGCCACATCACGGAGGAGAAGCAGCTGTGACACCGATCGATTCCATTGGTTACAAAGCGGCATCTCTCGCTTATGAAAAGACCTTCGGAAAAAAAGCGATACCTGTCCGAAGTGGTGGAAGCATTCCGATAGTAGCCATGTTTGAAAAGGTATTGGGATTGAAAACCATACTAATGGGCTTCGGTCTTGATAGCGATGCGATCCACTCACCGAACGAGCATTACGGCTTGTTCAATTTTTACAGAGGCATCGAAACGATCCCTTATTTTTACAAGCACTTTACTGATCTTTCCAAATAATGCGAGATTTGCGGCGATTCAATTTCTTTATCGGCCTTCTGCTTTTATCGGGTGTAACATCCTGTGCAGTGGAAGCTCCCGAATTTACTGCAGGCGATGGTTTCAAGATCGAAAAAATGGAGGACAGACAAATCCTTTTTTCGGCCGGCATCAAAGTCGACAATCCCAATTGGTTTGCGATCAAACTAAAGCGTTCAAGTTTGGATGTTTATTTGGATGATCAGCTTTTGGGAAAACTCCAACTGGAAAAAAAGGTGAAAATGAAGGCAAAGAAGGAAAGCGAAATAACGTTGCCCCTTCGTGCTTCATTGGAAGAGGGTGCGATGATGATGATCTTTCGAAATGCGACCAAGGAAAATGTCACTATTCGTTTCAAAGGAAAGGTGAAGGGAGGTGTATGGATTTTCAGTAAAAAGATCGCGGTCGATGAGACACGTCAAGTACCAGGTAAGTTTTTACGTCCGGGTGGATTCCAGAAATCAGAGCAGGAATGAAGATCAAAGAAGCCCTTTTTGTCGTTTCCAATGAGGATGTCAGTAAGTGTCCGTCGGATAACCGTCCGGAATACGCATTCATTGGCCGGTCGAATGTCGGTAAATCTTCGCTGATCAACATGCTCACCGGCAATTCCAAGCTTGCGAAGACCTCCGGGAAACCCGGCAAGACTCAATTGATCAATCACTTTTTGATCAACAACGAATGGTACCTTGTTGACCTACCCGGTTACGGTTATGCGCGTGCGGCGAAAACATCCCGCAGTAAATGGGAAAAATTCATTGCCGAGTACCTGACAAAAAGAGAACAGCTGGTCAATGTTTTCGTTTTACTCGATTGTAGGCTGGAGCCGCAGAAAATAGATCTGGAGTTCATGAACTGGTGTGGCGAAAAGGGTATTCCTTTTTCGATGGTCTTCACCAAGATCGATAAGCTGTCCAGCTCTGCACTTCAGAAGAACCTCGCACAGTATAAAAAGGAGATGTTGAAATTCTGGGAGGCCTTGCCTCCTGTCTTCACTACATCGAGTGAATCTGCTTTTGGAAAGGAAAAGCTGCTCAATTATATTGAATCCATAAACGCTCAACTTTAATATTGATCATTCGATCGGATCGCTGAATTCAGAATTCCGAATTACTTTTGCCCCATGGAACAGAAGGAGGACAAACTCAAGGAAGTTATTTCACACGCTAAGGAATACGGTTTTGTATTCCCTTCATCAGAGATCTACGATGGTCTGGCAGCAACCTACGACTACGGTCAGCTCGGCTCTGAACTGAAGAACAACATCAAGACCTACTGGTGGAAGTCAATGGTGCAGATGCACGAGAATATAGTTGGAATTGACGCTGCGATCTTCATGCATCCCACGACATGGAAAGCGTCCGGTCACGTTGATGCTTTCAATGACCCGCTGATCGACAACAAGGATTCCAAAAAGCGATACCGAGCTGATGTTCTCATCGAGGAGCACATCGAAAAGATCCGTCAGAAGATCGAAAAGGAGGTTGAAAAAGGGATCAAGAAATTCGGTGATGATTTTAACGAAACCCAGTTCCGTGCTACGAACCCGAATGTACTTCGCAACCGTCAGAAGATTGAAGAGATCGAAGATCGTATGCGAGAAACATTGGAAAATAATGACCTCGATGGTGTGTATAACCTCATTATGGACTTGGAGATCGTTTGCCCGATATCAGGATCAAGGAACTGGACAGAGGTGCGTCAGTTCAATCTGATGTTTTCCACTGAGTTGGGGTCTGTAGCCGGTGATGCGTCAACGATCTACCTCCGTCCGGAAACCGCTCAGGGAATTTTCGTGAACTTTCTGAACGTACAGAAATCGGGCAGGATGAAGATCCCGTTCGGAATAGCGCAGATCGGAAAGGCTTTCCGCAATGAGATCGTAGCCCGTCAGTTCATTTTCCGCATGCGAGAATTCGAGCAGATGGAAATGCAGTTCTTCTGCCGACCAGGGGATGAAATGAAATGGTACGAGTACTGGAAGGATACCCGTGCGAAATGGCACAAGGCTCTCGGGCTGGGTGACAAGCAATACCGCTTCCATGACCACATCAAGCTGGCGCATTATGCGAATGCAGCATGTGATATTGAGTTCGACTTTCCGATGGGCTTCAAGGAGCTGGAGGGAATCCACTCACGAACGGATTTTGACCTTAAGCAACATGAACAGTATTCCGGTAAGAAGATGCAGTACTTCGATCCTGAGCTGAATCAAAGCTATGTTCCTTTTGTGGTTGAAACTTCTGTTGGACTCGACAGAATGTTCCTTGCTGTGTTGAGCGCCTCCTACAGGAACGAAGTGCTTGATGACGGTAGTGAGCGCGTTTTGCTCAGCATTCCACCAGCTCTTGCGCCTTATAAGGTGGCAGTAATGCCACTAACGAAGAAGGATGGATTGCCTGAAAAAGCACGCGAGATCATCGATGGACTAAAATTCGATTTTCTGTGTCAGTATGATGAGAAAGATTCGATAGGAAAACGTTATCGCCGCCAGGATGCGATCGGGACTCCTTTTTCGGTAACGGTTGATCACCAAACATTGGAAGACAATACCGTGACCATCCGTGATCGCGATACGATGGAACAAACAAGGGTAGCCATCTCGGATCTATACCGCATCATAGATGAAAAGGTCAGCATGCGCAGCCTTCTGACCAAATAGATCGAAATTGACGGTGAAAATCGATTCCTTTCAGTTCCAATTGATGATCATCCCTTTTTCGAGATGTTCCTGAAAGATCCCTTTTAGGCGTTCTACGAGAAGTTTTGCATCGATATCCCCTTTTCGCGCGGCTGTCTTCAGCTTGTAATACCGGTCGAGTGTATGCCCGAAAAGATCTTGTTGAAGGCGCTCTTTGATCTCACCGATCTTTGAATTTAGACCGATCAGGAAATGCTCGATCTCTCCCAGTTCAGAAAGTTCATCCTTGGTGATATCTGACTTGTTGATCAGAACCGTATACCTCGGGAGCATTTCATTGAGTTGCTCCACCAGCTTTTTGAGCTCTCGGTTCAATTCATCTTTCTGTTGTTCGAAGCTGTTCATAACGGTCGCTATTGCATTCTTCCTTTTCGAAAGATAGAAATTATTCGATCCTTTTCTCGACGCATGCCCGGTAATTAACAATTCTTAAGTTTTAAGATTCCCCTCTGAGCTGTCTCGTTTATCGTATATTTGGTTCAGTGTCCGGCATATATATCCATATCCCGTTTTGCAAGCAGAAGTGTACGTATTGTGATTTCCATTTCAGTACCACATTCGGGTCTTATCGGGATAGCATGATTCAAACGATCATAGACGAGATAAAACTCAGAAAGGATTATCTTCCGACGGAACAAATAAAGTCGGTCTACTTTGGAGGAGGAACTCCAAGCCTTCTTGAGGCAGCTGAACTTGATCGGATCATGGAAACGCTGAAAACACAATTTTCTTTTTCAAAAGTTGCTGAGATCACACTGGAGGCAAATCCGGATGACATCGATTCTGCTAAATTGTTGAGCTGGAGAAATGCCGGGATCAATCGCCTGAGCATTGGCATACAATCCTTCCGACAAAGTGACCTCGACTGGATGAACCGGGCCCATAATGTCAACCAAGCTGAAAATTCAGTTAGAATGAGTCAGGATGCGGGATTTGAAAACCTGACAGTTGATCTGATTTACGGTCTGCCTTATCTTAGTCTGGAATAATGGGAGTTACATCTTGAAAAAGTAACGTCCATGGGGATCGACCACATTTCATCCTATTGTCTTACCGTTGAAGACCGAACCAAACTAAACAGCTGGGTCAAGCAAGGAAAAATAAAGCCCTCCGATGAAGCAGCGCAAAGTGACCAGTTCCTTTTCATGATAGAATACCTTGCGTCCAAAGGTTTCGAGCAATACGAGATCTCCAACTTTGCACGCAGTGGCCGTTACGCCGTTCACAACACTGCCTACTGGACAGGTGCTCCATATCTTGGGATCGGTCCTTCTGCACATTCATTCAACGGTTTTGAACGGAGATGGAACATTGCCAACAACAGTGCTTACATCCGTTCTATGGGTGTCAACGAGGACTGGTTCTTTACAGAAGAGCTTACCACAATGGATCGGTGGAATGAAATGGTACTTACCGGTCTGAGAACTATCTTCGGGCTTCATTTCAGCAGTTTAGCGGAAATTTCACCCATAACGCAGGAATGGATGACCAAGGTCTGTGAATTTGAGGACTGCGGCTGGTTAATGATCGCTCAGAACAAGATCATACTCACGAAAGAAGGCAGACTCAAAGCGGACTATATCGCTTCCGAACTCTTTCTCGTCTGAATAAAAAAGCGGTATTTTTACAACCATTCAATTTTTTACTATGAAGTGGCTTTTTTTGCTTATTTGCACCTCATCTTTCGTTGTTTTCTCCCAAAAAAAGATGTTGGACCATACCGTTTTCAATGACTGGAAGAAGATCGAACGCCCCCAGTTATCTCCGGACGGTAATTTGGTCATCTATGAGATCAATCCGCATCAGGGGGATGGCTATCTGTACATTCACAATATTGGAAGGAATACTACCGATTCGATCCGAAGAGGAAAAGAGGCACAAATTTCTTGGTACAACGATATCGTTGCCTTTAAGATCACACCTGGATTTGATACACTTCGCAATTGTGAACTCAACAAGATCGACAAGAAGAAATGGCCTAAGGATACGTTGGGGATCTACATCGTTGAAAAAGATACGCTGATCAAAGTAGCTGAATTGAAATCGTTCAAATTTGCTGAACGCTCGAACATGCTTACCTACATGTTGGACGATAACAAGCTGGACCCGTCCAAATCATCCGAAAAAGGCAAGAAGAAAAAGAAGAGAAAAGAGCAAGAAAAAGAGTATAAATCCGATGGGAACATCCTCGCCGTTCTTGATCCGGAGACACTGAATTCCTATAAAATGAAGGATGTAACGGATTATGAGCTGAGTGAGAATGGAAAATACCTGGCGGTGGTCACTCACCGGAAGGAAAAGTCCGATTCGTTCAAACTTGAACTTTACCGCGAACCCGCCATACTTTATCACTCATTCTCTGTCAAAAGTGCCTACCGGCAACTTTCTTTTTCACCGGATGAGCAATTATTTGCCTTCCTTCAAAGTGCAGATACTGCTAAAAATAAACAGTTCGAGCTCGAATTGTTTGACCTAAAGGGGAAGTCAGGAAAGATCATATCCGATACAACTGCTGAATACCTTCCTGAAGGCAAAGCGATATCAGAGCATTTTAAACCACTTTTCACCGGTGACAGCCGTTTGCTCTATTTTGGGATTGCCAACCGTGTGTTCGCAGAGAAGAAAGATAGTTTGTTAGAGTCTGAAAAGCCCAAAGTGGATGTGTGGCATTACCTCGATGAGCGGATCCAAAGTCAGCAACTGAAAGAATTGAAACGAGATGAAAAAGAGACGGACCTATACGTCTACCACGTTTCCGATGGTAAAACAGTTGGTTTGTCGAATGATACGTTGACCGTCAAACCCATAGAGGATTTGAAGGGAGATTATTTATTTGCTGTATCGGACAAGCAATATGCGATCAGCAATCAGTGGGATGTTCCGGGCCGCGAAGATCACTACAGGATCTCTGTGCACACAGGGAAACCGGTGTTGTTGAAAAGAGAGGTCCGGCTGGATGGTCAGTTATCTCCTTCAGGCAGATATTATACCTGGTTCGATCATTTGACAAATCGCTTCTTTGTGTTGGATAATGAAAGTGGAAAAGAAAGCTGCATGACATGCACGGCCGCTGAGGTGAATTGGCAAGAAGATGTCAACGGAATGCCAATGCTCGCCTCACCGTATGGTGTGTCCGGCTATACTGAAAACGAGAAAAGCATCCTTTTACAGTCGCGATATGATATATGGGAATATGATCTCTCCAATGGTTCTTTGCGAAATTTCAGCAATGGAGAAGGCACTGCGGGGAAAATTCGAATGAATATCGTAAAATGGAATCCGGATTCAGTTTATCTGCATCCGCAAAACTTCTATATAAGCGGTTTTAACGAAAGAACTAAAGGTGCCCATATTTTCACCGTAAAAGACCATGGTGATCACAAGGATCTGTTGGAAAATCACTATACCGACCACAAGATCATGCCATTACTGAAGGCGAAAAAGGGGGAGACGGTGATCCTGCGTAAATCGTCGGTCAAGGATTATCCGGAAATTCGGATCAGCTCCACTTCGTTCATCGACGAGCGAATCCTGACGCGCACGAATCCGCAGCAGGACAGCTTTAATTGGGCAAGCGTGGAGCTCATCAGTTGGAAAAGCTATAAGGGAATACCTTTGGAAGGGCTGCTGTACAAACCGGAGAATTTTGATCCATCTAAAAAATATCCCCTGCTGGTATATTATTATGAACTGTACAGCGATGATCTGCACAATCATTATGTGCCCAAACCTTCGGCGTCAATAATTCATCCCACGGAATATGCTTCTGCCGGATACCTCGTTTTAATTCCCGATATACGCTATGAGCCAGGTCATCCTGCAAGATCTGCTTTCGACTGTGTTATGAGTGGCACTGATCATGTGCTGAAGCTTGTTCCGGCTATCGATCCCAAACGTATGGGATTGCAAGGGCAGAGCTGGGGAGGTTATCAAACCGCACAATTGATCACCATGACAGATCGTTACGCCGCTGCGATGGCCGGAGCACCGGTTGCCAATATGTTT
This sequence comes from Bacteroidota bacterium, assembly GCA_046307935.1. GTDB lineage: Bacteria > Bacteroidota > Bacteroidia > Flavobacteriales_D > Crocinitomicaceae > M0103. Next base: position 7,113 of record JBKCAB010000224.1, read on the forward strand.
TCTGCTTATGGTGGGATCAGGTGGGGCAGTGGTATCAATCGTCAGTTCCAGTACGAGAAGGCGCAAAGTAGAATTGGCAGGACGATCTGGGAAGCTCCTGAGCTTTACATCGAAAACTCACCGCTTTTCCACCTTCCGAAGGTGAAAACGCCGCTTTTGATCATGCACAACGATGAAGATGGGGCTGTTCCATGGTACCAGGGCATAGAGCTTTACACTGGTATGCGCCGACTTGGTAAAGCATGCTGGATGCTCAACTACAACGGCGATGACCACAATCTTACAAAGAATGCCAACCGGATCGATCTGAGTATTCGGATGAAACAGTTCTTCGATCATTATCTGATGGATGCTCCAGCGCCGCTATGGTTGCAAGAGGGAATTCCGGCTGTTGTGAAAGGAAAAGAGTTGCGGTATGAAGAATCAAAGGATGATCACTAATGCTTCGCTGGACGCTTTTGTTCTTCTTCATTGCGGTCACTTTTTTAAGTCTTAAACCCCGCTCCGTTGGGCTGGAGCTCGAAGTCAACGACAAGCTCGGTCATGCCCTTGCTTATTTTGTCCTGACGATGAACAGCCTGTTGGTCTTCGACTTCGTTTATCGCTACCGTATTATTGTTGGCCTATTCCTCTACGGAGTGCTCATTGAGCTCTTACAGGGATTTATTCCGGGAAGATATAGCTCATGGATGGATCTCCTTGCCAACGGAACGGGTATCATTTTAGGGTTGTGGATTCTGTTTATCTTTGGCAGATGGATCCGAAGGCTGCTGAACAGTTTTGGGATCCGCGTTAAGAATTGATCGCATGGAAAAACTGCAGAACTACATCAACGGAGAATATTGTGCACCGATCGGTGGGCAGTACATCGATAACTACGAACCTGCAACGGGCAAGGTGTACAGTCTTATTCCCAATTCAGATGCCCGAGATGTGGAACAAGCCGTCGAGTCAGCAGAAAAGGCTTTCCCGGTCTGGTCCTCTATGAGCGCAGAGGAACGCAGTGCTATACTGGTTCGTGTGTCCCAAGGGATCGAGCAACGCATGGATGAGTTTGTGGCAGCAGAATCGAGAGACAATGGGAAGCCGCTTACGCTAGCTGCGCATGTCGATATCCCACGTGCTGTTTCCAACTTCCATTTCTTTGCGACAGCCATCCTCCACTTTGCTTCTGAATCACATTACATGGAGGGAGTTGGATTTAATTATACGATCCGAAAACCACTGGGTATTGTGGGTTGTATCTCCCCGTGGAATCTTCCGCTTTACCTTTTTTCCTGGAAGATCGCTCCGGCACTTGCTGCGGGGAACTGTGTGGTTGCAAAACCTTCTGAGATCACACCATATACTGCCTATTTATTAGGAGAAGTCTGCACAGAGGCCGGATTGCCGGCGGGTGTCCTTAATATTCTTCATGGTGAAGGAGCAAGTGTTGGAGATGCGATCGTGAAGCACCCGAAGATCAAGGCGATCTCATTTACAGGAGGTACCAAAACGGGAGAGTACATCGCCCGAACGGCAGCACCGATGTTCAAAAAGCTTTCATTGGAGTTGGGTGGAAAGAATCCGAATATCATTTTCGCTGACTGTGATTTTGATGACATGTTGAGCACTACATTACGTTCATCATTTGCCAATCAGGGACAGATCTGCTTGTGCGGTTCGCGTATCTTCATCGAACGACCGCTGTATGATAAGTTTAGGAAAGCTTTTGTGGAAAGGGTTGAAAACACCGTTGTATCCTATCCAACAGATCCGAAAGCAAAGCTCGGAGCGGTCGTTTCTCAACCGCACATGGAAAAGATCTTGTCTTATATTGAGTTGGCCAAAGAAGAAGGTGGTAACGTATTGACTGGCGGCATGCGTGAAATCCTTAAAGGTGAATATGCACAAGGGTACTACTTGCGCCCAACCGTTATTGAAGGGTTATCCTTTGATTGTCGCACGAATCAGGAAGAGATCTTTGGCCCAGTAGTTACCATTGCTCCTTTCGACACGGAAGAAGAAGTTCTGATGATGGCCAACTCCACTCAATACGGACTAGCTGCTACTTTATGGACAAATGACCTGCAACGGGCGCACCGCATGGCGGATCATTTGCATTCCGGTATCGTATGGATCAATTCTTGGCTGGTTCGCGATCTTCGCACTCCTTTCGGAGGGGTAAAAGCATCTGGAGTTGGTAGAGAAGGCGGTTGGGAAGCCCTACGGTTCTTTACTGAACCCAAAAATGTTTTCGTGAAGTATTGATCATTTTCTTTTCGGAGCTATTTCTTGAAGAATAAAAAGGCTGCCCTGAATAGGCAGCCTCAATGGTGTATTTATGATTGTGATGATCATTTTATGATGATCTGCTTCAGCGCATTTCCAGACGCTGTGATCACTTTAATAAAGTAAGTGCCAGAGGCCAACTTGCTGATATCTAAGGTTGCTGAATCTGATACCTGATTGCTTGAGAGAATAACCTGTCCATGTACAGAAAGTAGTTCAACACGTTCCGCCGTGAGTCCAATAAAAGCGATATTGAGTAGCTCATTCGCCGGATTCGGGTAAACAAATACCTTTGAAACGAGGGAGCTTTCATCGAGCCCGGTTACGTC
>JBKCAB010000225.1:0-3388 GCA_046307935.1 Bacteroidota bacterium
ATGCAGGGTAGATCGGTGCGGCAGGAACAGTTGCCGCAATTCCAGCATTCACATTCTTCTCGTACTGCGCAAGCTGGGCATAATACTGTTTGTCGATGTTCTTCTTTTGAGTTAACCAAAGATCGTATTGAGACCTGTAGTTCTTTTCAACCAATTCCTTTCGTTGCTGAAAAACTTTCAGACTATCCTCGTTGGCAGACTTGTAGGAATGGACAACCCGGATTTCATAACTGGAGATTGCAGTACTCAACTTTTGAAGCGGAAGCTGAACGTAGCCGAATGTGATGTTATTGTCATCAATATTCTGAGCAATTGAAGAAGAAAGAAGAGGCAGCGAAAAGAGAACAGTAAAAAAATATTTCATAAAACTTATTTAAGTGACTCTACATTAACAAAATCGGTACCAAAATAACATTCCTCCCGGAATTGAGAATCAACTGCAATCTTTTTCCTTTTTTTGGACAAATGACTTTTGTGACTCAGCATGAATCAATAACACAATTAGTCAACTGGTAAAGTATTACCTGTAATGGATATAATTAAAGCCATATCTCTCTGCTAGAAAGGAAAATAATCTTGTTTTTGATCTCAAAAATTCAGACTTCTCAATGACTACGGCCACAGGAACAAATGATTATCCGTAATTTAGAACCATGAATATCTCTGTGCTCGCGTCAACGGTGATCATACTTTTCGGAAGTGTAGCAGCACTGATCCTTGGCAAGTCGATACTCGTTCCTTTCATGCTTGCATTGTTGATCTATTTTCTGATTAGAGCCATTCACAGATTCATCGATAAAAACAGTATGATCCGTGTTCTTGTGCCTTCGTGGGTAAAGAACATCCTGTCAGCGGTACTTATATTCACTTTCCTTGGTGTCATCACCAATCTTCTGATCGTCAATGCGGAACATCTTATTCTTTCCTTTTCGGAATATCAAGGAAATCTGGAGAAAGTAATGGAAAGTATGCGCCTGGAATTCGGGATCGATCTCGTGAAAACAGCCACGGACAAGTTCAATAACATCAATTTCACTTCCCTTGCAAATACAGTATTTAACAGTGTTACCGGTTTTCTGGGCAGTATGCTGATGGTCTTTTTCTATGTCATTTTTCTTTTCATTGAGGAGGGGGCCTTCCGGACTAAGCTCAGGCTGTTGTTCAGAGGAGATCGTTTCAAAAAAATTGAAGAGACGCTGGAAAACATGGAAAGCAGTATCACGCATTACATTGGGTTGAAATCCCTGATCGCTCTGATTTCCGGAGTTTGTTGTTACATTGTTTGTCTGAGCTTTGGTATTTCTTCTCCTCTTTTTTGGGCTTTCCTTATCTCGATCTGTAACTTTATTCCTGTCATCGGTGCACTTGCCGGAGTTTTCATGCCAGCCGTGTTTAGCATCATCCAATTTGGAGAATTTGTCACTCCGCTCGTTTTTCTGCTCATACTGGGCACATTACAAACACTCATCAGCAACTTCTTTGAACCGTGGCTAATGGGAGACTCACTGAACATCAGTCCGCTGGTTGCGCTTCTTTCGCTCGTTTTTTGGGGAGCGATTTGGGGTATAGTAGGCATGATCGTGAGCATACCTGTAACTGTGATACTGATCATACTACTGGCACAATTCCCAAAAACAAAATCAATAGCCATTCTGTTATCGCTTAAAGGTAAAATCTAATTGATGGAAACACTCTACCCTTACAAACTTCAGATCATCGAAACCATCGTGCTGTTGGTATTGATGGTGATTGTCAAACTTATTTCCAGAAAAGCCGTTGGACGAATTTTAACGCGTTGGGAGCTGGATCTTCAGCGTAAAAAGATCTCACAAAAGATCATAAACCTGTTCATTATCCTAACGGCAATTCTAATCCTTGCCGGAATCTGGAATATCCATCAGGACCAGCTCATGGTTTTCGTGACTTCTGTAATTACTATCTTAGGAATTGCCTTTTTCGCACAGTGGTCGATCATTTCGAACGTAACGGCAAGCCTCATTCTGTTTTTCAACCACCCACTTCGGATCGGTGAAGAAATACAGATACTCGATAAAGAGTTTAGCGTAAAGGGACGTTTGGAAGACATTTCTTTCTTTTTCATGCACATTCGTTCAGAGGACGGTGAACTGATCACCATTCCAAACAATCTGGCCCTTCAAAAAATGATCCAGACCAGGAAAATAAGTTAGTCAGCAGAATTCCGGACCGTCAATCGCAAAATTTCTGATTCTCCCCCATCGGAATCCGTTACGAGCAGACAATCATACAATCCTCCGTTCTTCTCTCCGACGATTGCGACAGACTCCACCTTGATCAACAAAGGGGCACCATTGTCATGCAATGTGATACATCTTGGAGCAAGACCATCTTTCAGCTGATCCACCGAAATGAATCCAACCATGCTCCCGAGAACCTCACCGTCCTGCACCCAGTCTGATGTGTTTTCTACAGAGGCCGTAAAAAGGATCTGCTTTCCATCCTGTGTAGTTGTTGCTCCTGAGAATCCTGCCATAATTCCATTGATCGAAGGCAGCTGAACGGTAAATATGTCCATTTGAATTTCGTCTTCCTCCTGCGTCAGAAATTTAAGGAAATCTTCCAAACGAAGACGTATCACCTTGTTTTTATCGCGGTTGAATAAAAAAAGATCCTCGTTAGCAACGGTTGCCGCTTCAATATTCAGCTCCTCGGGCAGAAGTCCTGACTTCTCCATCAGCAGTTTAAAAAACGATTTCAAATCATGGGTCGTGTATGCGAGAGCACCGTCAGCGTGAAGTTCTTTGGCCTCCATCCTGTTTTTTGTAGAACCCGACCCTACAAGCATGATGCGGGCATTTTCAGCTCTTTTGAATGAAAACATCGCCTCAAAATCATGTTTCCGAGCCTTCGGTATCACTCCGTTCTCTAGTGCTGTTGTGTCATCGGTTATTCTCAACTTTCTCAACAGGTTCAAGTGTTCATCGATAATGTGTAACCAGGGAGAATTGTCACTCAACAGCCAAAATTCATCACCGATCATTTCAATACCGGAGACAGACGGAATATCTTGCAATACTTTTTGCTCTTCAATAGTGATTTTCATTACTCTTGATTGTTGTGTACATGCAGCCACAATTTAAATCAAACCCAATAAAAGGAACTTATTGCTGAATTGCCGCATATTGATTTTCCCCGAAAATAGGCAATTTCATTGTACCGTATGATCCTCATTCCGACAGATATAAAGAAATACATTTACAAGATTCTCACGCATCTAAATTACTTTGAGGCAATTGAGACACGAATAGTTCGGCAATAAAAAACGAAAGGGCCACCATAAACGGCAGCCCTTCCAAAGGTAGGTTTTATTTGTTGTTGCGACCTGTCAGGACACTTCTATTTCCCTAAC
>JBKCAB010000226.1:0-6595 GCA_046307935.1 Bacteroidota bacterium
CCATACTGTCCTGTGAAATCCTCATGGTGCAAATGTAACCAGTCATATTTCGGTAATACCCCCATGACAATAGCAGAGTCATAGATTTTTTCATAGGGAATCTCGGCATATTCCAAGACCATCGTTACTGCATCATCCCATGGCTGTGAAGTGTTCGGTGTGTAAACAGCTACTTTAGGTGCTTTTTCCAGCTGAACGATCTCCATATTTACTTCCGGCTGAGCGATCTGATTGCGAATCGAATTGATCTGTCCATCTGCTAAAACCTCATATCTCACGCCTCTAATCGTGAGTTCCTCTTCCAATGCACGAAGGTGAGGCATCAGAAATGAACCTCCGCGATAGTTCAAAAGCCATTCAATTACAATTTCATTCTCAAGCGACCAAAAAGCAACACCATAGGCTTTTAGGTGGTTGTTTTGTGAGTCATCCATCGGAACGAGGATCTGTGTCGTTTTTCCGGCGAAGAGAACCGTAAGGAAAAAAGCTAGACAAATGTATCGCATCATGGACTAAATCATTTGGGTTTGAGTACAGCTACAATAATCTTTCCAAGTTCATTAAAAAGGAGATTCATCTTTAAATTCGAGGTCTAGATCCGTGTCGTCTCCAAAGCCTCTGTCATTCATTTTGCTGGGCAGTCGATACGTCATTTGTCCAACGTTATCGAACCCTGTATTCGCTCCCAGATTGACATGATTTGTTGTGTTTTCGTCTCCAGAGAATCCATCAAGGTTCTCAAAACGGGCAAACTCACCCACAAAACGCAGACGAACACTGTCGAGCGCGCCGTTTCTGTGTTTCGCTACGATGATCTCACCAACACCCCGATTGGAATTTCCCTCCGCATCAGTTTGGAAACCGTAATATTCCGGTCTGTATATGAATGAAACGATATCTGCATCTTGTTCGATCGCTCCAGACTCCCTGAGATCCGATAAAACAGGACGTTTATCTCCTCCACGCGATTCAACGGAGCGGCTTAACTGTGACAGGGCAACGACAGGAATATTGAGCTCTTTTGCAATCTCCTTGATCGATCGTGAGATCGTCGAGATCTCTTGCTCGCGATTCCCGGAACCTTTCGTCCCTCCGGCAGTCATCAATTGCAGGTAATCGATAACAACAAGCTGAATGTCGTGCTGTGATTTTAATCGACGGCATTTTGCACGAAGATCGAACACACTGATTCCCGGAGTATCGTCGATGTAGATCGGAGCCGTTGCCAGCTTGCTGATCCTCGTATGCAATTGCTGGAACTCATGTTCTTTCAGATCCCCTTTTCTCAGTTTCTCAGCATCCAGACGTGCCTCGCCGGCTATAAGTCGCTTCACCAGCTGAACGGATGACATTTCCAAAGAAAAAATGGCTACCCCCATGCCGTGGTCAACAGCAGTATTTCTGGCCATCGAAAGTACAAAAGCTGTTTTTCCCATCGCAGGACGTGCAGCGATGACGATCATGTCGGAGCGTTGCCATCCTGATGTTAATTTATCAAGAGCATGGAATCCACTCGGAACGCCCGAGATACCGTCTGAGTTCTGCGATGCTTTTTCAATCTCATTGATCGCCTCACGAACAACATTTTGCATGCTGTCCATGTGTTTGCCCATGTTGTTTTCAGCTATTTGAAACAGATCTCCTTCGGCCTTGTTCAACACATCAAAAACGTCAACTGTATCGTCGAATGAATCTCTGATGATCTCACTGCTGATCCGGATCAATTCTCTTTTAATGTACTTTTCAGACAAGATCCTGGCATGGTATTCAATGTGCGCCGAAGATCCGATACGGCCTGTTAATTGAGAAATGTAGCCGACACCACCTGCCGCTTCCAGTTCGCCTTTCTGTCTCAGCGTATTTGTGACAGTAAGGATATCGATTGGTTTGGATGTACCGAAAAGTTCAAGTATGGCTGTAAAAATGTATTGGTGTCGGGGGTCGTAAAAACTTTGTGGCTTTAATCTGTCGATAACGGCCGTAACAGCATTCTTTTCCAACATCATCGCCCCCAGAACGGCTTGTTCAAGATCTATAGCTTGAGGAGGGATCCTTCCCAATTCGTTGATCTGGTTGTTCGAGCTTTTAATGCGATTTCCGAGCTGTTTGCGATTGTTTTCTGAGGCGTTATCCATTTAACAAATATAGGAAAAGTCAAGCATCGCATGAAGTGGAATTCATTGATTAAATGTTAAAAAGATATGAATGTAGCTTTTCCACAATTGTTAATTACCAAACTCTACCTTTGCAGACGTGAAAAGAGAGATCATAATTACGCATGACGGTTCCAAAACTATCCATATTCCGGATTTGAACGAGAATTATCATTCCGGTCATGGTGCCCTTCAGGAAGCTGTTCATGTTTTTATTGAAAACGGATTGAAGTCACTTGAATCAGAACACGTTTCCGTTTTTGAAATGGGATTTGGAACCGGACTAAATGCATATTTAGCGATGATCTTCGCCGATGAATCGCACAAAATGATCCATTACACAGGTGTAGAGGCTTTTCCTCTTCAAACCGAATTGATATCACAACTGGACTATCCGGAGCTTGTGAATCGAAAGTTGGAGTCAGCATTCCTGAAAATGCATGAGTTAGAGTGGGGAAGTGCTCATCAGATCACAAGGCACTTTTGTTTTACCAAGCTTCATCAAAAAATTGAGGACTTTACACCCGGAAAGGAAGCTTTTGATCTTGTTTTCTACGATGCGTTTGGTCCAAGGGCACAAGAAGAAATGTGGAAAACGGATATCTTACACAAAATGTGGTATCTCCTGAAAAGCGGTGGTGTTTTGGTGACATACTGTGCAAGGGGACAATTCAGACGTGACCTGATCTCTTTGGGATTCGAAGTCGATCGTCTGCCCGGTCCTCCGGGAAAACGCGAAATGATCCGCGCCGTCAAGCGGTGACCAAGACTGCCTCTTGACCTGTCAGCTCACATTTCATGATCCCGTCACGATCCACCTCTAAAAGGCGTACTTTTTGAAATGTGTTCACCAAGTTCTCATTAAATGGAGATTTAACCTTTATGTAGTTTTCGGTGAAACCATACATGGAGCCGTTATCTTCCTCCGCTTCAAAAAGAACAGTTCGAAGACTCCCTGCATTATCCTCGTAGAAAGCACGTTTCTTTTTATCAGAAAGTATGTGAAGCATTTTACTTCGTTCCTTTCGGACAGACATTGGAACAGGTTCACCAAGTTTAACGGCGGACGTGTTTGCTCTTTCAGAGTAGGTAAAAACGTGTAGATAGGAGATGTCAAGGTCTTTCAGGAAATCGACCGTTTCCATGAATTCTTCATCCGTTTCACCGGGGAAACCGACGATTACATCTACACCGATACAAGCGTCACTGCGCAGTGATTTAATGTAAGTGACACGTTCTGCGTAGAGTTCCCTCAGGTATTTCCTGCGCATTGCTTTGAGCAGACGATTGCTTCCCGATTGAAGCGGAATATGGAAATGTGGTACAAAACGAAGCGATCCGGATAAACAAAATGCTATGATCTCATTCGACAGAAGATTCGGTTCAATAGAGGAGATCCTATACCTTTGAATACCCTCCACGTTGTCCAGCTGTTTGATCAATTCGAAGAAGTTTTCTTTGCCTCCCTGTCCGAAGTCCCCAATGTTCACTCCGGTCAGCACCACTTCCTTAACTTCTGTCGTGCCGATCTTTTTTGCCTCCTGCACAGTTTGAGGTATTGTCGCATTTCGACTTTTTCCTCTTGCCAATGGGATGGTGCAAAAGGTACAGAAGTAATCACAACCGTCCTGAACTTTTAGGAACGAACGGGTTCTGTCTCCATAAGAATAAGATGGGACGAATTCCTTAGTGTTTTTGATATTGTCATAGGAAATGATCTTTTCACCCTCCAATCGATCCAATTTTTCCAGGTGTTCTATCACGTTGAACTTGTCATTTGCCCCGAGCACCATGTCAACTCCTTCAAGGCGCGCGATCTCTTCAGGTTTCAGCTGGGCATAACAACCTATAATGATTACAAAGGATGATGGATTGATCTTTTTTGCACGCTTGACCAACTGCTTACATTTCTTGTCGGCATTCTCTGTTACCGAACAAGTGTTGATTATAAACACATCAGGGGAGTCTTCGAAATCAACTTTAGCATGACCAGCTTCCTCGAACAAACGAGAAATCGTCGATGTTTCGGAGAAATTAAGCTTGCAGCCAAGCGTGTAGAATGCTACCTTTTTGAATTGGATCATCGTGCACAAAATTAATGAGATTGTGAGTATTTAGCAAAGTCATGTTTCTCGCGAATGTTCCTTTCTTTTCAGCGTTTTTTTAATTTTGGGGTTGATTTTGGAAGTATGAACTACAGACACACCATCGAATACCAACTTTTTGACAACCGCCTTTCGCTTTCCATAGACGATGCTGAGCTCGTGGATGCGGCTGAGTCGGCTATGGCGAATGCATATGCGCCATATAGCGGTTTCAGTGTGGGTGCAGCTTTGAGGCTGTCAAATGGTTCAGTCGTGAGGGGTTCAAACCAGGAGAATATTGCATATCCTTCGGGACTGTGTGCTGAAAGGGTTGCACTGTTCTATGCGGGTTCGGCATTTCCGGATGAACATGTTGAAACACTCTGTATTGTCGCTCAAGGAGATTTGATACCTGAAAGTCAGTTACTGAGTCCATGTGGAGGCTGTCGTCAAGTGATGAGTGAAACGGAAAGGCGACAGAATAGACCATTTCGCGTCATTTTGGTAAATCAGGATGGACGGGTATTGATCTTCAACTCAGCACACGATCTCTTGCCACTCGCATTTGGCAGCATATGAATGGTATTTTGAACATAGCTTCAAAATGGTGGTTCTGGTTGGCAGGTTCATTTTTGTTGTATGCCAATACGATTGGTCACGACTATGTTATTGATGACCAGATCGTGATTACCAGAAATACGCTGACTCAACAGGGTTTTTCGGGAATTGATGATATTTTCTCACACAGTTATCTTTTTGGTTATGACGGACGGGAAGACGAGTCCTACCGCCCTTTGGGACTAACTACTTTTGCCATTGAAAGAGGGATTTTCGATGCAGCGCCAAACATTTCACATTTCATTCAGATCCTGTTGTATGGATTGACGGTAATGGTTCTGTACCGTCTTCTAGTTCATCTTTTCGGAGAAAGTGCGAAAGGGTGGGTGACCGTTGTGACCTTTTTGTTCATGGTACATCCGATCCATACTGAGGTTGTAGCGAATGTCAAAAGTCGCGATGAACTATTGTGCGCACTGTTCCTTTTTTCCTCCTTGCTCATGTATCATAAATGGTTGATGAATGGAAAGCTGGCTCATGTGTTGTGCGCTGTATTTTTCTATTTCTTCGCAACCATCTCGAAAGAAACCGCTATTCCTTCAGTCGTTCTTTTCCCAGCAATACATTGGTTCGTATTCAAGTCAGATCTTAAAGAACTTGCAAAGAGTTCATGGGTAATTTTAATTCCTTTAATCATTTATTTTACAATACGTTATACTGTTTTATCGAATGTGTTGATACAGGACCCTATCGACCCTGTAGCGAATTCTCTCGCACTTGCCGATAATTCATTTGAGCGTTTTACCTCCAACTTGCTGATTTTCACGAAATACATACAACTCGCAGTTTTTCCCGTGGCACTTAGCTGGGATTATTCTGTTTCTCAGTTTCCTATAGTCGGACTGAATGATTTTTCCGCTGTTTCAGGGCTTCTGTTGCTCGGCTTCCTGCTTTTTATCTTGGTCGAAGGAACATTCAAAAGAACCTTGTATGGACTGGGTGCATGGATCTTTGTATCTACATTTCTAGTAACCTCGAACTTTTTATTTCTGATCAATTGTCCACTTGGAGAACGCTTTCTCTTCATGCCTGTTTTGGGGTTGCTTTTGATCATTGTGCCATTCCTGAATGAAAATCTTTCGAAGAGCAGGATTAATCTTGCGGTAGGCGCTGTCGTGGTTATTAGTGGATATTTCTCCATTCGTACGATCATCAGGAATAGAGATTGGAAGGACAATTTAACTATTTACACTGCAGGCGCGGAGGTTTGTCCAGGAAGTGTTAAGACCCATTTCAACCTCGGAACAGAATTCATTACGCGTGCAAATCAATCCGGTTCTGTCGAGGAAAGAAAAGACTATTTCCAACGTTCACTTGTTTCTTTAGATAAAGCGTTCAAAATCTATCCGGCGTATGTGAATTTATATGAAAATTCAGCATTCGTTTTTAGTGAACTATCCAAGCTTGAAGCTGACACATTACAGAAGATTTACTGGTTGAACAAAGGTAGATCGTTGCTGTCCAAAGCGATTGACTCATTGAATTACAAAAAAGAGGGTCTTTTTGTAAATCAATCCTTTATTCTGACACAGCTTGCAGCAATGGAAAAGGATTCACTGAAAAGAGGGTTTATGTACAATGATCTTCTTTATTTGACGAAACGTAAACCCAACTACAACCAGGAGGATTTTCATCATGAGATATTCGCTTTGTATTCCTTGGGCCGATATAATGAATTGCTGGATCTGGTTAAAAGATCTTCAGGCCGATTTCCCGAGAAAGCAGAGCTTATTGCTGAGA
>JBKCAB010000227.1:0-620 GCA_046307935.1 Bacteroidota bacterium
GATCCCTACTCCGGCACTTGCGCACGTAGCTTCTGCTGAAGGTATTATCTGTGTTGAAAAGATTGCTGGACACCATCCTGAGCCGCTTGACTATAATAACATCCCGGGTTGTACCTATTGCTCACCGGAAATCGCATCTGTCGGTTATACTGAAAAAGCAGCGAAAGAAGCAGGTTTTGATATCAAAGTGGGTAAATTCCCATTCTCAGCCTCAGGTAAGGCAAGTGCCGCGGGAGCGAAGGACGGGTTTGTGAAGTTGATCTTCGATGCGAAGTATGGCGAACTTTTGGGAGCACACATGATCGGTGCAAATGTTACAGAAATGATCGCTGAGTGCGTTGCCGTGCGGAAGCTTGAAACAACCGGAGAAGCGCTGATCAAAACGGTACATCCACACCCAACCATGTCGGAAGCTGTTATGGAAGCTGCTGCAGCTGCATACGGTGAAGTCATACACCTATGATAATCAAAGATTCACGAATAAAAAAAGCGCCTTGGATTATGGCGCTTTTTCTTTTCGATGTAGCAACGTTTACTCATTGCCAATTCCAATCTTCAATCCTGCAGTAACAGCGAAGCGAACCCCGGAATAATTGTTCTCTTGCCAGGAGTAGTTATAC
>JBKCAB010000228.1:0-1172 GCA_046307935.1 Bacteroidota bacterium
ATTATCCTGCTTTGATGGCATTGAAACCTGTTTTATTGAAACAAGCTTTTTTGTGAATGCATCAGGAATTGGAAAACACGTATCTTTAAGCATGGCAAAACCGATCGATCGACTTAAGCTTGCCCAGTTCGGGAATTTGGAGCTCCTGGCCAAACAAGTGGTTGAAGGTTTCATCACGGGGCTGCACAAAAGTCCTTTTCACGGTTTCTCTGTAGAATTTGCAGAACACAGGATCTACAATAAAGGTGAGTCGACCCGTCACATTGATTGGAAACTATACGCTCGAAGCGGAAAACTTTTCACCAAGAAATATGAAGAAGAAACCAACCTGCGTTGTCAGATTGTGATCGATGTTTCAGGATCGATGTATTTTCCGAAAGAAGCTGAGCTGAATAAGTTTGCATACTCGGTCTATTGCGCTGCTTCACTGATCGAGCTATTGAAACGTCAACGTGATGCAGTAGGGCTTTCGATCTTTGCCGATAAGCTGGAGTTGCATACACCTGCAAAGTCGTCACCAGCCCATCACCGTTATCTATACAGCGAACTGGAAAAACGATTACAAGATTATTCAGATGAGCTCAAGAAGGATACGAACGCCATCCAAGCTATCCATGATATCGCCGAATTGTCGCACCAGCGGAGTCTCATCATCATTTTCTCGGACCTTTTTGATGACCCTGCACGTACAGAAGAACTCTTTGGCGCACTGCAGCATTTACGGCACAATAAACACGATGTGATTATCTTCCACGTCATTGATAAAAAGACGGAAGAGGAGTTCCAGCTTGAGAACAGACCCTACAATCTGATTGATATGGAAACGGGTGAAAAGATCCGCCTACAACCCGCAGAGATCAGAGAACAATACATAAAACAGGTTGAAGAATACTTTACTGCACTCAAACGAAAATGCACGGATTACCGAATTGATTTCATTCCAACTGATATCCGTCAGGGCTACGATCAGGTTTTATTGGAATACCTCATCAAGCGATCGAAACTTTACTAGATTGGAGTCTGGAATAAAGAGTCAGGAGTCTGGATGCTATCAATAAACAACTTCGTAATTCGTAATTCGTAATTCGTAATTCGTAATTCGTAATTCGTAATTCGTAATTCGTAATTCGTAATTCGTAATTCGTAATTCGTAATTCGTAATTCGTAATTCG
>JBKCAB010000229.1:0-1208 GCA_046307935.1 Bacteroidota bacterium
GCAATATACAGGAATATTTTACGATACTCTTCGATTGACAAGTTTGGCTTTCCTAGCGCATTTCGCTTCGCAATGGCCAAAGAATTGAATGCATGGAGTTTGTTGCCCATGTCTTGAAAATCCTCCCAACTTGCTTTTTTAAGATTTTCCTCTCTAAAAAAAGATTGAAAATAACTGTAGTTTACGGATAGCCAACTCTGTTTTGTAAACCAATCATCGGCGACCTTCGCAAATTCCTGAAGGTACTCTTCCAGGGACTTCGTTACGAGTTGTTTTTTTCGCACCTCAAATCCAAGATCTCCTAAATATTTAAAATGTGGGCTTTTAGCTCCAATATCTGCAAAAAAACCAGTTGGAACATGTTCTCCGGTAGCAATGGTATATGCTCGTTCAATAAGCAGTGGCGGTGGATAACCAATTTCAGTTTCTGGGTCAATCACGTCGTATTCAACAGACTGTCGGCTCCGAGGAATCTCCTCCTCATCTAACTGGCGCATCGCAGATTCAATGTGTTCAGCAGTAATTTGTTGAAGATAGTTTTGTGTTTCTTGTCGTGTCATTTTCTGTGAAAAGATAAGTTTCTAAGATAATTAAATCAAAGAAACACTTACACAGGAGTTATAATAAAAATCTCACCAACGGTACATCTGCCTCAGCCAAATCATAAGTCAGTAACTCCTCTGGCTTCACCCATTCATACGCATCATGATCCGTCAACGCATAAGTCGCAGAAACCAATTGACAGCGATAGGCAATCAAGCGAATTTGAAAGGCAGGATACTTATGTACATTCTCACCTACCCGTTGATGAACAATCACCTCCATCCCTAACTCTTCCAACAACTCCCGCTTTAAACATTCCGGTTCCGATTCTCCAACTTCCAATTTGCCGCCGGGGAACTCCCATTTTCCCGCTAACGATTTACCGGGTTTGCGCCGAGCAAGGAAGATATTGCCTTCGGAATTGGTCATGATGCCACAGAGGACATTTATCACGACGCAAAACGATTTCGGTGTTGATCTAAGTACTGCTTATTTCCAAATGTAAGATCTCGAATTTTTTCCTTCCCTGTTACGCCAATCTTTTCATATGCAGTTGGCTCTATCTCTTCCGACATAATGATCTTACCATTATTCTCAAAGGAAATAAGGTGTTTATCAAAGAGCGCATCGTAGGTTGGCGAAAGCAATATCCCATTGTCTACATC
>JBKCAB010000230.1:0-4704 GCA_046307935.1 Bacteroidota bacterium
TCATAAAGGTAACCCCGAGACCAAAATTGTCGAGATTCCGGTTTACCGGTGTAACGCGTCGTGATGCAGACAAGATCCGAGAGGAGATTTCACTCTACTCAGGTAAAACAATAACCGAAAACTTAGTTTTTCAGACAGAAAGCAAGATCAAAGGATACTACCGCGAGAAAGGCTTTTACGCTATTCAGGTGGATATAAAGCGCGAGCGTGACAGCCTGATCAATGATTCTGAGCTATTCGTTATTGATGTGAAGACCGGACAAAAGATCGGGATCAAGAAGATCAATATTGAAGGAAATTCAGAGGTTAAAGACTGGAAGCTAAAAATGGCAATGAAGGACACCAAGCAAAAGGCCCCGTGGCGCATTTTTAAACGATCGAAATTCACAGAATCCTCCTATGAAAAGGATAAGCTGGCCATGCTCTCCAAATTCAATGCTGTAGGTTTGCGTGACGCGAGTATTTCATTCGATACGGTATATCCTCTTGATGGGAAGAATCTCATGATCGATATTCGCATTGATGAAGGTAAGAAATACTATTTTGGCGATATCGAATGGATCGGCAATGCAAAGTTCAGATCGTCTTATCTGGATACGGTGCTTGGGATCAAGAAAGGTGATATTTACAACAAAGAGCTCCTCGATAAAAGGCTATTCATGAGTCAGGATGGCCGGGATATTTCCTCGTTGTACATGGATCGTGGTTATCTCTTCTTTCAGGTTATTCCTGTCGAGACCAATGTCACCGATAATCACATTAACTACCAGATGCGGATTGTAGAAGGGAAAGAGGCGAGAGTTAAGGATATCATTATCCGTGGAAACACCAAAACCAATGACTATGTCATCCGCAGAGAGATCAGAACCAAACCGGGAGATCTTTTCAACCGGAACGATATCATCCGAACTCAGCGTGAATTAGCACAGCTCGGTTATTTCAATGAACAGGCTTTCCAGGTCAACCCGATGCCTAATCCGGAGGACGGAACAGTCGATATTGAATATGTGGTGGAGGAAAAATCATCTGATCAGATCGAACTTTCGGGAGGATATGGTGGAGCGGGACTACCCGGACAGCAGGGTGGAAGATTGATTGGAACACTGGGACTCACGTTTAACAATTTCTCGACCCGAAATTTCTTTAAAAAAGGAGCCTGGACACCTTTGCCGGGTGGAGATGGACAGCGTCTTTCGATTCGCGCGCAGACGAACGGTCGGTTCTATCAGGGATATAATTTCTCGTTTACGGAGCCTTGGATGGGGGGAAAGAAGCCCAACTCACTAACCTACTGGGTGAATCATACAGCGCTTGGGAATGGTTTCCTTCCTTCCAATGATCAGTACTTCGGGATTTCCATTACGGGAACGGGAGTTGGGCTTGGCAGAAGAAAAAAATGGCCGGATGATTATTTCACGGCCTATTATGAGCTGAGTTATCAGTATTACGACGTGACCAACGATCAGCGTTTTGGTATATTCAACAATGGTTACGCCAATGATATTGCGCTAAAATATGTTTTGCAGCGTTCTTCCGTGAACCAGCCGATCTATCCACAGTCCGGGCATAATCTCAGTTTCACTTTCAAGTCATCCATACCTTATTCACTTTTCGATAATGTGGACGATTACAGCACCTTCACTCCCCAGGAGCGCTACAAATACCTTGAATATTACAAAGTTAAATTGACAGGAGAATTCTTTGTACCATTGACAGCAGATAAGAAGCTCGTCCTGATGCCTCGTTTCGGGTTCTCCTTCCTTGGATCCTATTCGGAAAGTAAAGGAGTTACACCTTTTGAAAGGTTTTCGATGGGTGGAAGTGGTCTGACCGGTGTGAACATGATCGGTGGGCGCGAAATGATCGCACTGAGGGGTTACGAGGACAATACCATCTCATCTGAATCAGGCGATCCGCTCATTGCAAAATATACGCTTGAACTCCGTTATCCGATCTCATTGAATCCTTCTGCAACTTTCTACACCTTGCTGTTTGCAGAGGCCGGCAATACTTTTCCAACTTTCAAGGATTTCAATCCATTGAATGTCAAACGTGCAGCAGGAGTCGGAATCCGTGTATTCTTACCAATGTTCGGTATGCTCGGACTTGACTACGGTTTTGGTTTCGATAAATTAGACCCTTGGTCGA
Source organism: Bacteroidota bacterium (assembly GCA_046307935.1). Lineage (GTDB taxonomy): Bacteria > Bacteroidota > Bacteroidia > Flavobacteriales_D > Crocinitomicaceae > M0103. The sequence goes on from JBKCAB010000230.1 coordinate 2,149, forward strand.
GGGGTTATGGTGGTCCCTCAGATTCAGATATCAACAACAAGGGTTATTATGGTAAGCTGACCTTTACGATCGGTATGAATTTGGGTGAACTCTGATTCCGTTCACAATAAAATGTTTAATTTCGCCGTTCCGCACGAGTGACGATTGTCAGCTGACCAAAAACAAAGTGCATGAAAAAAACCTTGTTCCTCTTATTCCTGATCTTTGGCACATACTTTGCCAATGGACAGAAGTATGCATACATCGATTCCGATTACATTCTGGCAAGCGTGCCTGAATACCGGGAAGCGAAAGAGAAGCTTGACAAGCTGGCTGATCGATGGACAGAAGAGATCGAAGAGCGTTATACTGTGTTGAAGCAAAAGAAAGACAATTTCGCGAAGGAAGAGGTTCTTTTGCCTGCTGAGGAAAAACAGAAACGCAAAGAAGAGATCGAAAAGCTGGAGACAGAAGCTATGCAAATGCAAAAACTTCGTTTCGGTGTGAGTGGAGATTATTTCCAAAAGCGGCAGGAGTTGATAAAGCCGATACAGGATAAGATCTATGACGCCATGCAAAAGGTAGCCTCCAAAAGGAACTATTCTTTTGTTTTCGATAAAGCGAATCAGAGTAATCTGGTGTATGCGGACAGTAAGTTCGATATCAGTGATGAGGTTTTGAAAGAAATGGGTATCACCGGTAAGTAATAACAGTAAATTAATAAATGTACAAATGAAAAAGTTGATTTTGGCCTTGTTGGTTGTAGTAAGTGCTGGTGCTGCCCTGGCACAATCGAAAGTGGGCCACGTTAATTCACAGAAGTTACTAGACACCTTGCCTTCGAGGAAGGATGCTATTGAGAAACTGAAACAGTTCGAGAACGATGGCATGAAAGAACTACAGGAAATGCAGAAAGATCTTGAGGCTGCATACATGAAGTATGAGCAAGCTGCTCCGGGAATGTCTCCTGTGATCCAGAAGATCGAACAGGAAAAGATCATGAAAAAGGAACAGTCGCTTCAGGAAAGACAACAATCGCTTCAGCAGGAAATGCAGCTGTATAGCCAGGACCTGAACAAACCGATCCTTGACCGAGTTCAAAAAGCCGTTGAGATCGTGGCGGACCGTAAAAAACTGAATTATGTGATCGATGAGTCTGTAACCCTTTATTTCAAAGGTGGAACGAATATTACAGATGAGGTGGTCATTGAGCTGCTGCGCCTCGATGCGGAAGCAGCGAAAAAATAATCGGAGTTGATCTCTGTGAAAGGCACTCGTTGAGAGTGCCTTTTTTTGTTAGTTTTGATCCATGGGACCAATCGGTGTTTTTGATTCTGGATACGGTGGTTTGACGATCCTTTCTGAGATCAGAAAGAATTTGCCGCAGTATGATTATCTGTATTTGGGAGACAATGCACGGGCACCCTATGGAACGCGATCGTATGATGTTGTTTATGAGTATACGTTACAAGCGGTCAGAGAGCTATTCGATCGCGGTTGCCATTTAGTCATACTCGCTTGTAACACCGCTAGCGCAAAAGCGCTCCGTACTATCCAGCAAAATGACCTTCCCAGAATGGCACCTGATAAGCGTGTGCTTGGCGTGATACGTCCGAGTACGGAGATCCTTGGTGAACTTACAGCTACCGGGCATGTAGGTGTCCTTGCTACAGAAGGTACCGTGCGTTCTGAATCGTACGTCATTGAATTGCATAAATTCTCACCAGATACGGTTGTTAACCAACATGCTTGTCCGATGTGGGTTCCACTGATCGAGAACAACAGGCATTTTTCGGAAGCCGGAAAGCTTTTTATCCGCGAGGATGCCGAGACATTGCTGAAAACAGATCCACTTATCGATGTCATCCTTCTGGGATGCACGCATTATCCCATCCTACAATCCTATCTGGAGCAGATCATTCCGCCGCAGATCAAGATCGTTTCCCAGGGAGCTATTGTTGCGCGCAGTCTGGAAGATTACCTCCAAAGACATCCCGAACTTGATGTTCATTGTTCGAAGAATGGAAAAATCGACTTTCTCACCTCAGAAAACAGTCTTGCTTTCGATACGAAGGCTTCGGCATTTATTGGAGCTCCGGTGAAATCCTCGCATGTAACTTTGAAGCACAAGATTTAATTCCGGCTTTAGTATCGTAATCAGTTCCTCTCAGTTACCACATTAACTTTTCGATAAGTTTACATGAAAAGTTTGTCTTGTTTGGCACAATTAAGTATCTTTCCATGTTTAAAATATGTGATGATCATCAGGATATTTTTTTCGTTCTTAGCCATTGTCCAGTTGGGTTCTTTGCGTGCTCAAACACTCATCATGAATGAGGTCTCACAAGGTGTAACGGGAAACATGGAATACGTTGAATTTGTGGTTGTTGATAACACCGTCAGCTATGATTGTTCGGCATCGACTCCTCCTTCTATTGACATCCGAGGATGGATTTTTGACGATAACAGCGGATATCATGGCCCATCAGGTATAGCCGCAGGGGCGATCCGTTTTTCATTTAATTCACTCTGGTCTGCTGTCCCATTAGGCACCATTATCCTAATATATAATAATAC
>JBKCAB010000231.1:0-14230 GCA_046307935.1 Bacteroidota bacterium
CTCCCTATTCAGCTTCCAAGGCATCCTCTGATCATTTCGTGCTGGCCTACTGGCATACGTACGGATTACCCGTTAAGCTTTCGAACTGTTCGAACAACTACGGAAGTCATCATTTTCCTGAAAAGCTCATTCCGCTGATGATCCACAATATTATCAAAATGAAACCGCTACCGGTGTACGGAAAAGGGGAAAATATACGCGACTGGCTTTGGGTGGTTGATCATGCGCATGCGATCGACACGATTTTTCACAAAGGTCACCCCGGAGAATCTTATAACGTAGGAGGATTGAATGAATGGAAAAATATCGACCTCGTTCGTTTCCTGTGCAAAATGATGGACAAAAAGCTGGGTCGTCGCGATGGAGAATCAGAGGAACTTATTACCTATGTCACCGATCGAAAAGGACATGATCTGCGCTATGCGATCGATGCATCCAAACTGGAACATGAGCTGGGATGGACGCCTTCAATTACTTTTGAAGAGGGACTGGAAAAGACGGTCGATTGGTACCTTGCCAACCAGGACTGGGTGAACGAAGTAACCAGCGGAGACTATCTGAAATATTACGAAAAAATGTACGCTAATCGGAAGGCGTGATGCTCGGAAAGCTCTTCGGAAGAAAACGGAAAAGTGAACCCTTTGATCTTTCCTTGATCGGTGTTGACATGCATTCTCACCTCATTCCAGGAATAGATGATGGATCAAAGTCCATGGATGAGACCATTGCTCTACTGGCAAAATTCCAAAGTTTGGGCTACCGAAAGGTCATCACGACACCGCACATCATGAGCGATTACTACCGCAATACGCCTGAGATCATTGAACGTGGACTAGAAGAGGTGAGGGCAACCGCAAAAATGATAGGACTGACAATCGAAATTGAAGTCGCTGCGGAATACTATTTTGACGATGCCTTCCTGCAAATGATCGAGGATAAAAAACTCCTGACCTTTGGAGGAGCTTGTGTCTTGGTTGAATTTGCTTTCATGGGTCAGCCAATGTTCGAGAATGAAATGTTCTTCAAGCTGATTTCCAATGGTTACACCCCGGTACTCGCTCATTTTGAGCGTTATGCATTCTTTCATGGCAGCTCAGAAAAAGCAAAAGAATACCGTTCCCGAGGTGTGTTGATCCAAATGAATCTCAGCTCGCTCTCAGGTCATTATGGTCCTGAGGTACGCAAACAAGCGGAAAGGCTGATCGATGATGGGTTGGTGGACTTCGTCGGGACCGACTGCCACCGGATGCAACATCTTCTCGCACTGGAGGAAAATTTGGCATTACCCTACATGCACAAGCTGGCAGGGATGGAGCTAAAGAACAAGCAGCTGTAAATTTCTTCCCGCAGATTCAGCAGATCTCACGTTTTTTCACAAATACAAGGATAGAACGAAACAAAATTAAGCTGTCTTGTGCTTGAATGAAACTAATGATTCTGCACAATAATTTACCTCTTTGTGTCCTATCTGAATATGTGGTGAAAAAGGTACATGGCGACTCTAAGTTCCCTCCGATCCTCTGTGGTAAAACTAATCTCTCAGCAACACCTTATACCGCTGGATCGCATTCTCAATACCGAGGTACAACGCATCAGATATCAAAGCATGTCCGATGGATACCTCAGCCAAATGCGGAAGGTTGTCCTTAAAGAAACGAAGATTGTCGAGACTGAGGTCGTGTCCGGCATTGATGCCCAAACCCAATTCATGCGCCAAAAGGGCAGCCTCAGTGTATCGTTCCACAGCCTTTTCTGGTCGTGTGGGATATTGGTCTGCAAAAGGCCCTGTGTAGAGCTCAATACGGTCAACTCCCGTTTTTGCTGCGAATTCTATGTTCAATGGTTCAGTGTCTACAAAGATCGAAGAGCGTATACCCAGCTCCCTGAACTCATCAACCAGTTCCCGCAATAACTGCTCGTGCTTGCGCGTGTCCCATCCGGCATTAGAGGTAAGTACGTCGGGTGGATCGGGCACCAGAGTTGCTTGTTCAGGTCGGATATCACGGATGATTTTTAGGTAACGTTCATCGGGGTATCCCTCAATATTGAATTCGGTCCGAATTACTTTTTTCAACTGATATACGTCTTCAAGCGTAATGTGCCTTTCGTCGGGACGCGGGTGTACAGTAATTCCGTCTGCGCCAAAGCGTTCACAATCGATTGCGAATTGCACTACATTGGGAATGTTCCCTCCCCTTGCATTGCGGATTGTAGCAATTTTATTGATGTTTACGCTTAACTTGGTCATCTTCGGTACAATTTTTGGCATTTCAAAAATACGAACAAACCAAGGAATTTTAGTACTTTGGCAACAGCTATGAGAGCAGTCGAATTAATTACCGAAGAGATACCACCCCTCACCCATGCAGATACTGGTGAGAAGGCCTTGCGTTGGATGGATGAACTGAAAGTATCCCATCTGCCAGTGCTGAAAAACGGGAATTTTGTTGGCATCCTCTCGGAATCAGATGTTCTTGACAGAATGGATCTGGATGAAACGCTAGACAAACTTTTCGATCATTTACCAAGGGCATACGTTTTTGAAAACGCGCACATATACGAAGTGCTGGCGAGAATAGCTGAACACAGGGTCAGTGTGCTACCCATTCTTGATAAGGATGAGAAGTACCTGGGTTGCACCAGTGTTTATCACTTACTTACCTTGATAGCTAATACTGGAAGTATTCGTGAAACGGGAGGGATCCTTGTTGTTGAAATGAATGCGACGGACTATTCAATGGCACAGATCGGACAGATTGTTGAAAGCAATAATGCTAAGATTCTGAGCTCGTATATAATGACAAGCATGGATAGTACCAAGATCGAGGTAACCCTGAAGATCAACAAAGTGGAGCTATCTTCCATTATTCGAACCTTCGAGCGCTATGACTATGTGGTGAAGGCTTCCTTTCAAAAAAGCGATGTGGATGATGATCTTCAGCAACGCTATGATTCCTTGATGAATTTCCTTAAATTCTGACATGAACGTTGCAATTTACAGCCGGAAGGTCAATAAGCAGGTGATCACTCATTTTGAGTTATTACTGCAGGTTCTTCGCAGTTTCGGTTGGATTCCTGTCTTAGAAAGGGATTTGAAAAAACAGTTGGAAAGTAAGCTCACATCTGTGAAAAATTGTAAAGTTTTTGACTCGCACAAAGACCTTAAATCGGGAATCGACCTGATGATTAGCTTGGGTGGTGACGGAACATTCATCGAATCGGTAGGGTATGTTCGGGATTCTAATGTGCCAATACTTGGCATAAATACAGGAAGACTGGGTTTCCTCGCCAATATATCCAAAGAGGATATCCAGAACAGGCTACAGATGGTCCATGAAAAAAGGTATGAGTTTCAGCTGAGGTCGCTGCTGAGGATTAGCACAGAGGAAAACCTATTCGGTGTCGACAACTTTGCTTTGAACGAGGTGACGATCCATAAAAAGGACACCAGCTCCATGATCACAGTGCACGCCTCATTGGATAACAAATACCTGAATTCCTATTGGTCTGACGGTTTAATTGTTTCAACGCCCACAGGATCAACAGCATACAGCTTGAGTTGCGGTGGGCCGATAGTTACTCCCGGATGCAAGGTGCACATTCTAACTCCTATTGCGCCACATAATTTGAACGTACGACCGATGGTTGTTCCGGATCACATGCCGATCAGGATCAGTGTGGAGGGGAGAGAAAGGAAATACCTGATCAGTATTGATGGTAAGTCAATGAACATCAGGAATAGAACTGAGGTGTTGATCGAAAAGGCAGAATTCATGATCAACGTGATTAAATTTGAGGACAATAATTTCCTCGATACCATTCGAAACAAAATGATGTGGGGAATCGACAAAAGAAATTAAACGATTATACAAATACATAAATTATGAGAAAAGTTGGATTATTGCTTGCAGTATTAGGATTCGCAGCGATTGGAATGGCCGCCAACCCTAAAAAGCCGAAATTAGCAGATGGGATTTACGCCGAGTTCACTACATCCAAAGGTGTGATTCTCTGTGTACTGGAGTTCGAAAAAACTCCGATGACCGTTGCCAATTTTGTAGGCCTTTCGGAAGGAAAATTCGCTCATCCGGATACTACATTTTCCAAACCGTATTATGACGGATTGAAGTTCCACCGTGTCATTAAGGATTTCATGATTCAGGGTGGATGCCCTTTGGGTACGGGTACGGGAGATCCGGGATACAAGTTCTATGACGAGATCCATCCGGAGCTTCGGCATACTGGACCGGGCATCTTGTCCATGGCGAATTCCGGTCCAAACACCAATGGCAGTCAATTTTTCATTACGCACAAGGAAACACCATGGTTGGATGGTAAACACACCGTATTTGGTCATGTGATTCAAGGTCAGGATGTGATAAATGTAATTGAACAGAACGACGTCATGACCAAGGTAAAGATCATACGTGTTGGCAAAGTAGCTAAAAAGTGGAATGCAACGGAACAGTTCCTTGCCGGAGTGAATGCAGCGAAGCAGAAGTTCGCTGAGCAGATGGTAAATGATATGGAGAAGGCCTTTGCGAGACAGGAGTATGATCAGGTGAAATTAGCAGCACAAAAGATCCTGAGCGAAGATGCGAACAATGAAAAAGCAAAAGTACGTCTCAAGGAGGCGGATGAACAACTGCAAATTCAGGAGAAAGCGCAAAAGGAGTACATCGAGAAAGTATCCAAAATGACGCAAGAGGAATACAAGACCTTCATGTTCAACGAAGTGAAAGAGAAGTATCCGAATGCGCAAATGTCGCCTTCCGGACTCGTTTACATTATTGACAATCCAGGAACAGGAGAAAAAGCAAGTGATGGTGCTCACATGTCGGTCCATTATCGTGGAACTTTCAGAAGAACGGGTAAGCAGTTTGATGCATCATACGATCGTGGTCAACCGATGAACTTTTCATACAAGGTGAACCGCATGATACCGGGATTCGAAGAGGGACTAGGTATGGTCGGTAAAGGCGGATCGGCAAAGTTGATCATTCCGTATTTCAATGCGTATGGTGACAAGGGGAATCCGCGTATACCGCCATATTCTGATCTGGTTTTCGATATCGAGATTATCAATATCGACAACGCCCACGAAGGGCATGACCACGATCATTGATACGAATTAAAACCTTTAAGAAAGGCTCCTTTGGGAGCCTTTTTTGTGAAATCAGGTTTAAGAGCCCATCGGACATTTATTGGGCTTTCCGAGTCGAAAAGTGACCATGGCACCGAAAAAACTGTACCAATCCTTCGTAGAGGAGTTTCCTCTGCGCCCATAGCGATTACCATCAAGGCTCCGGTTGGAAAGTTCAGCGGAAAGTGGGCCATTCGCAGCAGAAAGTGCAGTAGGGTCTACGTAAGAACCGCTACCCACATCATCGATGTAGTCCGTGAATGTTTTGCGGATCCCGTATTCAAAGCTCAGCGCAGCCTTTTTTCCGAGTGCGAATTTAACCCCAACCCCAAGTGGAATACACAGTTGAGTCAAACTGTAATTTTTTTTACTCGTAAGATCGGAACCTTGTCCCTCGGTCCCCAATGGTTGCAATTCGATCAAATCTCCGTTGTATTCGGTCTTTGGGTTCATTCTGAACAAACCGATCTCAGCGAGCAGATAGGCCGTTCCCTTGTAACGCTCACTGCCCAGAAAGAACGGCAGATATGTGAACTCAAGTCCACCAGCTAATTCGAACATAGTAGAGCGGAAATTTAGGTTCCTGTTCACGTTGACCGAATTAGAGGCATCTGCATCGGAAGCTGCAAAAGATCCGTAGGTGAAATTCGCTCTGAAGCTAAGTCGCGAGTGATAATTATAGCGGTAGAGTAAGCCGGCTGCCGGTTGCGTCCCATAGAAATGCCGGAACTGGTTAAGATCACCGATATAATAAGACCCACCTAGCAAAAATCCCAGTTCCGAACGGGACTTTCCGTTCTGGCGCTGTGCCATGACGGAAAGTGAACAGACCAAAAAAAGGAGCGAGATCAGCCTCATGCGATGTTCCAGTTTTTTATAGAACGCCAAATTAGCCATAAAATTTCCTTTTTTGAAATTATTCCCTACATCAGAAGGCTGGACAAGAAACCGTTCGGTAGGACATAATGGTGATCTTGGCATCTTTCGGATACTTCACTGTGTATCCGATCTGAACGGTTTTTACCTCACCAGGTTGTACACTCAGCTTCCAATTCGCTTCACCTGTTTCCTCTTTTTGAACTACACCGCTCAATTCATCTACCGTGACACTGATGTCACTGTTGCGTGCGATCGGTACCTGATCAAAGACGTCTATAACTACCGGTGTACTTCGGTTATTTCGGATCGCGATCTCATACAGATAGGAGTCTTTCCTGCTTCCACCTATCACCTTTTTTGAACTCATTTCGCTTTTCAACTTTCGGAAAACAGTGACTTTACTGTCTCGCCCAAATGACAGAGATAGCGTATCAGAAATATTGCGTGTATCGATCTCTGATACGCCTACGTAGGCTCCACCGAAATAGACATTTGTAGGACCAGGCATGAGTTCAAGGTCTTGCCAGCCAACGATGTGAGCAAGTAGAAAAGCTCCATTGTCCAGCTTCGGCACTGTGACGTGGGTGAACATGGCATCGAGACTCATCTCCTTGATGTCTACTTTGTATGGTTTGGCATCCGACGGACATGAAAAACGTCCCTGAATAGGGAATTCTGCCATCAACTCAGAGATTTGGATCTCTTTCAGACTTACCGGGTTTTTGGTCTGTTGTTTATTCGCCGGGTCGAAGCTATTGCGCTTTTCCTCATACTTTTCTGCATCTTTCTCTAAAACGTAGTTGTCGTACACACGCTGATTAGCATCATTGATATTGCTCTGTGCAAGCTGACGGTAATCCTCATTGACCACCTGTGGAGTATAGTAGTTCTTTTTATTCATTTTGGTCGCCTCGTAATAGTTCAGGTACCACGGTGAGAGCTCAGGGAATGAAGCTGAAAGTTTTGGATCTCCCGTTGATAGGGTGAGCTCCACATCATTCCAGTTGTTTCCGGTGTTGTTGTAAACCTGCGCCATGTATTTCAAATTGATCTTTTGATTCAGGTCCATCGCAGAAAGGTCATACACAGCCGCCCATCCGCAATCGGAAACGAGATACTTCAGTTCTGTATTAATGGTCACCGTCTCTGCAACATCGATCAAAATGACTACTTGATTGCTCCGCTGATTTTCATTGTAGTTGAGTTCTACCAATTGATAACGTGTATTCTCGATCTTAAGTTCCAACTTAGCTTGGTCCTTTGAGAGTCTCGAAATTCTAGTGTTGATCTCCAGTGTTCTTGTGCGATAAAAATCCGCTGCCTCTCTGATCTGTGCGACTGTTAGGTTCTGATTGTTGCCCCCGAGTTTTCGGTTAGCAGTTAATACTTCCAGTTCAGCCTCAAACGAACTGGTCTGATCTTTATTTGCTTGGTGAAGGTCTTTGAGCACTTCCAGTGAGTCGTTCAATAATTTGATTCTGGGATTGAACTGCTCCGCGGCGAGAAAGTCCATTTCAGTGCTCACAGATACAACTCTCATCGATGCATCTCCTGTTAATTGAATCGAACGGGGGTCAGCAAAAGCTGAAATTCCGGAGAATATGATCTTGTTCCGTCCTTTCTTCAGTTGTAGGGTTTGCTCATGGAGCATTTCACCCGAAGTCAGAAACAATTTGACTCGTTTAATATCAGAATTGACGTACTGAACCTGAGATTGTTGTGAAAGAGTTGTGGCAGTGACAAGAAAGACAAACGCCAATAGGAGTAGTTTCATAAGTGTAGAATTTAGTGCTGATTACAAACATGAAACAATTTGGTTCATGGAATAGTTACATCAGGGACTAATTTACCTTAGATCGAATCTCACGGATAAATGCATTGTTCAAGAAGACATGTACAATTCGTGAACTGAACAAGACCAACAAGTTTTTTATGGAACAAGATCAGTGGCGATCTTGGCTGAGAGTAAACACAAGGGAATTCCTCCTCCGGGATGGACGCTTCCTCCGACAAAGTACAATCCTTTCGTTTTGGAGAAATTGGGATGACGGAAAAATGCTGCCATTCGATCGTTAGAGCTCGAGCCGTAAAGAGCGCCTGCGTAGCTGGAGGTCCGTTTTTCGATGCGTACTGGATCCAGAAAATCTTCTGTCTCTATCAGGGATTCAAGATCGATCTTGAGGATCCTGTTCAATTTTTGAATGACATTCTGTCGGATCTTTAAACGCAAAGCATCCCAATCTTGACCAGAATTACTCGGAACATTGACCATGACAAACCAATTTTCGCAGCCATCAGGAGCATCAGAACGCACTACTTTCGAGGAAATATGCACGTAAACCGTCGGGTCATCAGATACGGTGCGCTCTTCGAACATCATCCTGAATTCCTCCTCGTAATCTTCTGTGAAAAAGATGTTGTGAAGGTCCAACTGAGGAAATTCTTTACGGATGCCCCAGTAGAAAATCATGGCAGAACTCGATGGTTCCTGCTCCAAGGTGCGTTTCGGAGCTTTTGTATGTTTGAGCAGGTAACGGTATGCCGGTTTTACATCCGAATTGCAAATGACGACGTCTCCAGGTATCAACTGACCATTCACCGCTATTCCCGATATTTTTTTTTCATGTTCGATGATCTCATCCACCCTGCTGTTGTAGTGGAACGTCACTCCCAGTTCTTCTGCAAGCTGCACAAGGCTTTTGGTGATCGAATGCATCCCTTTCCGGGGGAAATAGGTACCTATGCCACTCTCCAGGTGAGGAATAATATTCAGAATTCCTGGTGCCTTATATGGATTGGATCCGTTGTAGGTTGCATACCGGTCAAAGATCTGGACGAGCTTTGGGTGATTCAGCCCTTTCAGGTTTGCCTTGTGCATCGTTGTGAACAAATTCAGCCAAGGTATGTGAGCTATACAGTTCAGCGTGTCGATGGTTAAATGACTGGAGATTTTATGCAGTGATCTTTCCAGAAATGCTTTGTGTGAGGCCTTGAAAATGAGCTCGCTCCGATTGAGATGTTGATCTAGTTTGGAGGGGTCCACGTTCAGTTTGGCTTTGACCTCATTGAGTAACGATTTTCTGTCCGAGAAATAACGGAGAAATGTTCCATCTTCAAAGAAATAGTGACAAGCCACCGGCATCTTAGCGTATTGAAAGTAAGTCTCCGGATCTTTACCGGATAAACGGAACAGTTCCTCCACGAAGTGTGGCATGGTAAAAAGGGACGGACCGGCATCGAAACGGTAGCCATCAAGTTCCATAACGGTCAGTTTTCCGCCGGGATACGCATTTGCTTCATACACTGAAACAGCGTAACCTTTTACTGCCATTCTTATAGCGGAAGCAATTCCGGCAATTCCACTACCAACGATCAGTGCCTTTTTATTCTCCAAAACGATGAATCATAAGTGTCGAAGGTATAAAAAATATGATACCCTAATTGTTCAGGGATCTGTGCTTTTGGGATGAGGGAAAAGTGTCCCTGATTTAATGCAGATGAGTGAAAAGTCGCTCCAGATTAGGATTTTTAACCAATGAGTCGTCTCCAACGAAGAGCACTTTCTTACAGCGGTTACTCTCCAGCCAAACATCCAGGTTGGAAATAGCAACCATTAGGGTGCCGTTGATATCGATCTTATGAACTGGCTTCTGTCGCCGATCAAATGCATTTTTAATTTCTTCTGTTTCACGATCGATCTCCTGATTCTCGCTGAATATAACGATACCGTCTATACCATCGTCCGCTTCTTCTGTTTTATTCAGATAATCTGATGAGTTCAGGTTGCGTTCCTGTATCCAGGGAGCTATGAACTGACCGAAAGATGAGCTATTCTTGATATAGATACAATCGATTTTTATCATCTGCCGAGGTCAGTTTAGAAGTATGCAAAATTAATAGTTTAGTTAGGTTTAGCAAGAATAATCTTCAGAAATCTCAATAACCAAGTATCTGCATGAAGTCTTCGGCTGTTTGTTCATTGCTGAAAAGCTCCGTTTGCAACTTCCCGTTCTCATCCCGCTGGATCAGGATGTGTTTGGGCTCAGGGATCAGACAGTGTTTCAGTCCGCCAAAACCACCGATCGTTTCTTGGTACGCACCGGTGTTGAAAAATCCGAGATAGAGCGGTTTGTTGCGGTCGAATTTAGGCAGGTAGATTGCGTTGGAGTGCTGCTCCGAATTGTAATAGTCATCAGAGTCACAAGTGAGTCCACCTAGAAGTACCCGCTCATAGTCCTCATTCCATCTGTTAATGGGGAGCATAATAAATCGTTGATTGATCGCCCAGGTATCCGGAAGGTTGTTCATGAACGAAGAGTCGATCATGTTCCATTTCTCCCGGTCATTCTGTTGTTTTTGATGCAGTACACTGAAAATCGCACCACCACTTTCACCAACGGTGAACGAACCGAATTCTGTGAAAATATTGGGTTCCGGGATGTCATTGTCGTTGCACACACGTTGAACCTGCGTGAGGATCTCTCTGACCATGTAGGCATAATCGAAATCGAAGGCAAGTGATTTTTTGATCGGAAATCCACCTCCTATATTGAGTGAATCAAGCTCCGGACAAATTTTCTTCAGGTCACTGTACACCCTCAGACATTTCGTTAATTCGTTCCAATAATATGCGGTGTCATTGATACCGGTATTGATAAAGAAATGGAGCATTTTGACCTCAACCCTTGGGTTGTCTTTCACAATGGCTTTGTAAAAAGGTACGATCTCGCGGTAGCGAATTCCAAGACGTGAGGTATAAAATTCGAATTTTGGTTCTTCCTCAGAGGCAATTCGTATTCCGATCTGGATCGGTACATCTGTTTTGGCGAGAATCTCCTGAAGTTCTTGCGTGTTGTCCACTACTGGTATGACTTTCAGTCGTTGCTCGTTTATCAGGAATGCAATGTTGTCTATGTACTTAGGTGGTTTGAATCCATTGCAGATAACATACCTGCCGTCATTCAGCTTACCTGAATTTTGCAGATTTCGGACGATATCAATATCGAAAGCAGATGAGGTTTCAATGTGAACATCATTCTTCAATACTTCATCCAGAACGAAAGAAAAATGATTACTCTTCGTACAGTAGGAATAATAGTAATTTCCGGCATATCCCAAATTGTTCATGGCTTCCCTGAACCAGCCTTTGGCACGTTGGATATTGTTTGATACCTGAGGTAGGTAATTGAACTTAAGCGGTGTACCGTATTCATCGATCAGCCGCATCAAATCAATACCATGAAAGAATAACCTGTCTTCGCGCAAGTGAAACTCATTCTGCGGAAAATCAAAGGTCTGGTCGATCAGATCAATATACTTCGTTCTCATGTCATAAAAACCGGAATTCTCGCTCCTTAACTTTTAACAAATTATCAATTCCCAGTTGGTCACAGGATCTCCAGAATACGCTCTGCAGGGCGCGCAACCACCGCCTTGTTGCCATTAATTACGATAGGTCGCTCAATAAGTTTCGGAAAATGTATCATTGCCTCGATCCATTCATCGTTCGTGAGTTGTTTTCCTTTGAAATGTTGTTTGAAATCGTCCTCATTTTTTCTCAGCAAGTCTTCCGGCTGGATGCCTAGCATACTGATGACATCTTTGAGTTCTGATGGTGTCGGGGTAGCTGTCAAATACTCGATAATATGGAATGGAAGACCTTTATCGTTTAGCAGGTCAAGCGCACATCTGCTCTTTGAACATCGTGGATTGTGATAGATGGTGATCTTCTTTTCCATACCTCAATTTTAAGGGACAGCAAAAGTACGGCTTTCTATTATTACACCGCAGAAAGTGCAGCTTTTTTTGTTGATTGAATTCGCTCCTTTTCGTTGACAACTTTCCTGATAATGTTGGAGGCATTTCAGTTATAGCCTTCTTGCTAGAATTGCCCGCCGAATTCCATTAAAAAGGCTTTCAGAAAGGGGGTCAATTCTCCGTTCAGCACTTTGTCTGGATCGTTTACTGTATAGTCGGTTCGATGGTCCTTAACGCGTCGGTCGTCGAGCACGTAGCTGCGAATCTGCGAACCCCATTCGATCTTCTTCTTACCTGCTTCAATCTCTTCGCGTGATTCCCTGCGTTTGCGGATCTCGATCTCATACAACTGTGAACGGAGAAGTTGCATGGCTTTTTCCTTGTTGGCGAGCTGTGAGCGCGATTCAGAATTCTCAATGATGATCCCAGATGGTGCGTGGCGCAAGCGTACAGCTGTTTCTACTTTGTTTACATTCTGTCCACCGGCACCTCCTGATCGGAATGTTTCCCAGGTAATGTCAGACGGATTAATGTAGATCTCGATGGTGTCGTCAACAGACGGGTAAACGTAAACGGATGCAAAAGAGGTCATACGCTTCCCTTGGGCGTTATAAGGACTCACGCGCACTAAACGATGGATACCATTCTCTCCCTTCAGGTAACCGAAGGCATATTCTCCCTCGATCTCGAGTGTGACTGTTTTCACACCGGCAACATCACCTCCCTGAAAATTGAGTTCCTTGACCTTGTAACCGTTCTTATCAGCCCACATGATGTACATGCGCATCAACATTTCTGCCCAGTCGCATGCCTCAGTTCCACCGGCACCTGCCGTTATTTGAAGAACCGCGCTAAGAGCGTCTTCCTCTCCGGCGAGCATGTTCTTCAGTTCGACTTCTTCGATCTCCTGAACGAGCGTTTTGTGCATTTCTTCCACCTCCGATTCTTCTGCCGCCCCTTCTTTAGCGAAGTCGATCAGTACTTCCAGATCATCAAGCCCGCTTTTGAGTGTATCGAACGATTCTATCCAGTATTTTATTCCCCTGATCTCTTTCATCTTAACCTCGGCTTTTTTGGGGTCATCCCAAAAATTCGGATCCTGAGCTTTCAGCTCTTCTTCTTTCAATTGGAAGCGCTTTTCGTCGATCTTCAGATAATCGTGAATAGCTTGAATTCGCTGCGCTAATTGCTTGATCTGATCCTGATTCACCATAGTGGCGCAAAAGTAGAAATTTTGATCGAATTGTATGAAATGGTGAAACCAGGGTTCCATGAATAAGGTGAGAAAATGTTACTTGAACGATAAGAATTTCTCTATCCAGTCTCGTGCGCCGGGAAAAAATTCTACTTTTGCTTAAAAAAATTACTATGAATGTACCTCAAAATTTGAAGTATACAAAAGACCACGAGTGGGTTGCTATTGAAGGAGATATTGCTACAGTAGGAATCACTGATTTCGCTCAGAGTGAGTTAGGTGATATTGTGTATGTTGAGATCGAAACCGAAGGAGAGACCATCGATAAGGAAGAAGTTTTTGGTTCTGTTGAAGCAGTTAAAACAGTTTCAGACCTTTTCATGCCGCTGAGTGGTGAGATCGTAGAGTTCAACAGTGAACTGGAGTCGAATCCTGAAGCAGTTAACAATGATCCTTATGGAAGTGGTTGGATGATCAAAGTGAAGATTTCTGACCCATCTGAGGTTGCTGAATTGCTAGATGCTGATGCATACAATGCGCTGATTGGGTAAAATTTTTGCAGTTTTTGAACCGAACGGAACGATTGTTGTACCAAGTATCAATGATCTGAACACATTGTTCTTCCAAAGGTCAGAGATTTGAATTTTTGGAACGTTGTTTGCGAACCGAAAAAAAGTATATTTACAAACCAATTTTGTGTGTTATGGAATTGAAGAAAAGTAATGAAGCGGACATTGAGAAATTGAGAACTCTGATCGTGCTTATCGGTCTTTTGTTCGTGGGAAGTCTGGTATTAGCATCTTTCTCTTATGAGGAAGCTGTTTCAGAAGGTGCTGATGGCGAAGCCGTTGTGGCGCAGACAGCCGTCAAGTTCGAAGAACAGGTAAAAAAAGAGGATGAGCCAACCCCACCGCCACCACCGGCGGCTGTTGATGCACCTGTTCCGGTTCAGGAGGAGATCATCGAGGAAGAGAACTCTGAAACTATCCCCACGCCTGTCGTAGAAGTTGCTCCTGAAATTACGGTGGCAGAAGAAACAGTTATCGAAGTGGAAGAAGAGATCATCGAATTTCCGGATGTTGAAGCTTCTTTCCCGGGAGGGCCTGCTGAACTCCAAAAGTTCATCAAGGAAAACGTTCAGTATCCACAAACATCAATCGAAATGAACGAGCAGGGACGTGTTTACCTGTCTTTCGTTGTCGAAGCAGATGGTTCGATCTCGAACATCGCTGTTGAACGAGGAGTGAGTGAGGATC
>JBKCAB010000232.1:0-2999 GCA_046307935.1 Bacteroidota bacterium
ACTTTTTCACTTACAATGCTTGTTGGGATTTTCTAACTTTACATAATGCGCTTTGCTGTTGTGGACATCGAAACTACCGGGGGAAGCCCCAAGAACTCCAAGATCACGGAGATCGCAGTCTATGTGCATGACGGAACAACCATTCTGAATGAATTCGTAAGTCTGGTAAATCCCGAAATGAAGATACCGGAATTCATCACTCGACTCACAGGTATAAGCGATAAGATGGTTGAAAATGCCCCTAAGTTCTTCGAAATAGCCAAAAAGATCATTGAGATCACTGAAGACTGTGTTTTCGTTGCACACAATGTCGGATTCGATTACGGGATATTGAGGAGTGAATACAAACAGCTCGGCTATGATTTTCGCAGACCACACTTATGCACCGTTCGTGCTTCGCGTTATGTCATTCCCGGTAAAGCATCTTATAGTCTGGGGAAACTCACCCGTGAACTCGGTATCGAAATCAAAGGCAGGCATCGGGCAGGAGGAGATGCGCTGGCCACTGCACACTTGTTCACGCTACTCTTTACTACCGACCCATCCAATCTAACAACGTTCATTCAGGAAGAGGTGAATCCCAGGATCCTGCATCCCAACCTAGATCTTGAACAGCTCGATGAACTCCCGGCTAAAACCGGCATCTATAAATTCTACAATGAGTTCAACCAACTTATCTATATCGGGAAGAGTAAGGACATTAAAAAACGGGTAGAACAGCACCTGCGGAACAATACTTCGAAAAAGGGAATTCAGATGCGCCAGGAAATCACCCGTATCGAATATGAGCTTACGGGTTCTGAGCTGATCGCCTTACTTCTCGAGTCTGAATTAATCAAGCAACACCAGCCACGATTTAACCGGATGCTACGGAAGAACCGTTTTCCCTACGCATTATACGATTATACAGATGACGCCGGTTATCTTCGTCTCACGATCGCATCTTCCGGAAAGATGAACCAGATACCATTAACCAGCTTTACAACAAAAAAAGAGGGAACCTCTTACCTGCAGTACCTCTGTGAAAAACATGAGCTCTGCCAAAAACTCTGTGATCTCTACCCTACTAACGGAAGCTGCTTCCATCATTCCATCAAGAAATGTAATGGCGCTTGCACGGGTATTGAAGCTCCGGAAGCATACAATGAGCGCGCTGAAAATCTGATCAATTACCTTCTTTTCACTAAGGATTCCTTCTTTATTCTTGACAAGGGCCGACATAAAAGTGAAAAGAGCCTTGTTTTAATTGAAAGAGGTACATTCGGCGGATTCGGTTATGCGCCTTATCACTTTAACTCGCTCCCTGCATTTCGTTGGAAACAGTTCATTGATGTCCGATCTGAAGACAGGGATATTCGGACCATTCTAAGTGTGTACCTGAGAAAAAATCAGCAGCTCCAATTGGTTTCGATTTGAAGCAAACAAAAAAGACCGAAAATCTTCGGCCTTTTCAGTACGTACAAGTTTAATTACGCCTTTATCTTTTTAGATAGATCGATCAACAGCGGTGTTGCGATACAGATCGAAGAATATGTTCCCACGAATACTCCGATCATGAGTGCAAAAATGAATCCTTTGATCGCTGCTCCACCCAATACGAAGATTATCAATAATACAAGGAAAGTAGTCCAGGAAGTGTTAACCGTTCTAGAAAGAGTAGCGTTCAAAGAGTTATTGATCTGATCCTTGTGGTCCTGATGCTTATGCAGATTGAGGTTCTCGCGGATACGGTCAAATACGATCACGGTATCGTTGATCGAGTAACCGATCACCGTTAGAATAGCTGCGATGAAGGCCTGATCGATGTCCATATTGAATGGCAGAACACCGTGCAGCAAAGCAAACACACCAAGCACAATGATCACGTCATGCGCCAAAGCAAAGATCGCACCGGAAGAATACTGCCACTTCCCGAAACGAAGAAGGATGTAGGCAAAGATCATGATCAGCGAGAGTACAATTGCGATCGTTGATGATGAGATCAACTCTTCCGAAACTGAAGCGGATACACTGCGTGATTCCTGGATCTGATAGTTCCCAAACCTCGGTTTAGTCTTATCTAATCCTTCTTTCAATTTTTCAGTCACAATAGTTGCGGCTGTTTCATCAGCCAGCTTATAGTTTGTGGTAATCTCCACGAAGAAACTACTTGCTTTCGTTTTAGCATCGATAGACGCAGTTTTACCATCTTCCACAAACACTGTGGAAAGTTCATCTTTCAGGTAATTTAACTGATCTCCGACCGGCTTCTCGAACTTCACTCCGAATGTTCGTCCACCTGAGAATTCAACGCTTGGATTTAGTTTACGGGTTGTCAATGCAACGATACTTCCAATCACCATTACAGCTGAGATCAGATAGTAAACTTTCCTTTTACCAACGAAATCGATATTCCAATTCTTAAACGCTCCCTTGGTAAGTTTCGTGTCGAACTCGATCGTCATTCCCTTAGCGAGCATCCATTCTATTATTAACCTTGAAATAACAAGCGCAGCGAAAACAGATGTGAAAATACCGATGATGAGGGTTGTTGCAAAAGATTCGATTGGTCCACTACCAAACACCTTTAATACGATAGCTGTAAGCAATGTGGTAACGTTTGCATCGATGATGGAGGAGAGTGAGTTGGCAAATCCGTCCTTCACACCAGTCGCCATGTCTTTCCCTGCTGCCAACTCTTCGCGGATGCGCTCGAAGACGATGACGTTGGCATCAACCGCCATACCGATGGTCAATACGATACCCGCAATACCCGCCAGCGTCAGTACTGCACTGAAAGATGCCAATGAACCGAAGATGAAGAGGATATTCGCGAACAGGGCGATGTCCGCAATTATACCAGACTTACCATAGTAGAAGAACATGTAAACGAATACAGCAAGCAAAGCAACCGCAAACGAAACAAGACCTGCACGCGTGTTCTCAGATCCGATCGTTGGTCCAACCTTCGTCTTTTCCTTGATCACACAAGGAGCAGGAAGCGCACCACCGTTCAAAAG
>JBKCAB010000233.1:0-667 GCA_046307935.1 Bacteroidota bacterium
CTTTGGTATACACCTCCAAAAGTTGTGAAATATTCAGATCGTGCGGATGGGAGAGGAGAACCGGCTCGGCGTTATAGCCAACGACATCAAGGTAATCGGTAAACATCGCCTCCCGCGAAGTCAGGGTAGCTTCGTGCTTCCTGATCTGATCATTGTCATATTCCTCAACGCTTGCTCCTGCAACGACACCGGTGAAGCTATGCCCGTCTTTTGTCTGCCTGTATAGATAAATATGCGGTGCATCATCTTTCACGAGTATTCCCTCATGGATGAATTCGGCATACTTTTCCTTCACGAGTCGGAAGCGTTCTGGTGAATTAGGTTTGGTCTTCCGCTTACTGTTGAACTCAGGATTGATGATACGGAGAAAAGTGTAGGGATTGTCCTCCAGTTTTGCTTCGAGTACATTCTTTTTGTAAGAGTAATAAGGTCTTGTAGCCACAAGATGTACCTTATCCCTGACTGGACGAAGGGCTTTGAATGGAGCAATTCTGGTCATATTTCAAAAATAACAAGAAGTTGATAGCGCTCAGCATTCATTCTGCAAGAGTTCAAAAAAAGTCTTTCGGACTTGAATGTAGCTTAAGACGGTTATGATACCTCAGACTTTTGCAAATTGACCAATGATCAGGTCAGCAAGTTCTTCACCAATTCGATCCTGGGCTTC
>JBKCAB010000234.1:0-2752 GCA_046307935.1 Bacteroidota bacterium
GAATTCTGAACTTGAAGCAGATATCAACGCATGCTACACGAATGGACCAGCGATCGCGATGGTGAACTCAGACAAAGGGATCACCAACCTGCACGTTCCGAGCGATGTGATCGTTGACGCCTCTATGCCGGCTATGATCAGAAACTCTGGAAGAATGTGGGATGCTCAAGGTAAGGCACGTGATACGAAAGCAGTTCTGCCTGATAGCAGCTACGCAACGATCTATCAGACAATGATCGACTTCTGCAAGAAGAACGGAGCATTTGATCCGGTGACTATGGGTACCGTTCCCAATGTAGGACTGATGGCCCAGGCGGCCGAAGAATATGGTTCACACGACAAAACGTTTGAAATTCCTGCTGAAGGAACTGTTCGCGTTGTTGACCAGAACGGAAATACGTTGATCCAGCATGATGTTGAGGAAGGTGACATCTGGAGAATGTGCCAGGTGAAGGATGATCCGATCCGCGACTGGGTAAAGCTGGCCGTGACCCGCTCTCGACTATCAAATACACCAGCTGTATTCTGGCTGGATGAAAAGCGCGCACACGATGCACAACTGATTGTTAAGGTGAAAGAATATTTGAAGGATCACGATACTACAGGTCTGGACATCAGGATCCTTTCTCCGGATAACGCGATCCAGTTCACTATGGAACGAATCGTGAAAGGGCAAGACACGATCTCAGTTACCGGAAACGTACTTCGCGATTACCTCACAGACCTCTTCCCTATCCTGGAGGTAGGAACAAGTGCAAAAATGCTTTCGATCGTTCCACTAATGAATGGAGGGGGACTCTTCGAAACTGGTGCCGGTGGATCGGCTCCAAAGCATGTGGAACAATTCATTGAGGAAGGTCACCTGCGCTGGGATTCACTCGGTGAGTTCCTTGCACTGGCAGCGTCACTCGAACACCTGTGTGTAACCACAGGAAATGCGCGTGCACAGGTATTGGCTGATACACTCGACTCAGCAACCGGGAAGTTTCTGGATGAAGACAAATCTCCGCAGCGTGATGCCGGACAGCTGGATAACCGCGGGAGTCATTTCTACCTGACCCTGTATTGGGCAGAAGCCCTGGCAGCTCAGAATAAGGATGCTGAGCTATGTGAGCTCTACAGTAAAGTTACGGCTGAGCTGGTTGCAAATGAGCAAAAGATCGTGGCAGAGCTCAATGGTGCGCAAGGTTCTAAAGTGGAAATCGGTGGCTATTACCACCCGGATCCTGCTAAGACTGCTGCTGCAATGCGTCCGAGTGCAACTTTCAACAAAGCGCTTGAACTATTGGCCGTGAACGCTTAATTTTGTAAACATACTGAGTAGGACGGGCTTTACTTAGGCCCGTTTTTCTATTTTACATCAACATGAAGATCCTTTTAAAAATAGCGTTTTGCTTATCCGTATTTACAGCTTTTGGTCAATTTCCGGAACGCTGGTTGGGGAATTACGCCGGCACCATGAACCTATCAAACGCAGGTGCTCCGGACGACTCCCTTGAGGTAAGCCTGGACATCATGGAGGTGCAACCGGACTCAGTATGGACCTATTCCATGCATTATCATCACCCAAAGTACGGTGCGATCGAAAAGAACTACCATATTGTCCGTGCAGCCGACGGCAAAGGCTTCATCATGGATGAACGGAACGGTATCCTCATACAGATGTCTTATATGAACGATTGTTTCTATGAATATTTTGAAGTGGATGGCATGCTCTATTCAACCACCATGCGCAGAATTGCAGGAGGTATCTTATTTGAGATATTCGGTGCATCCAACCAGCCTAGCCTGAAAACTGATTCAGAACCAGATGAGAACAATACCGTTTACAAAGTTCTCAGTATGAAGCCCACCTTTGCACAGTCTGCGCTTTTAATGCCCACGGAATGAGAATTTCACAATTCTTCGCGATTTTCACTGCTGCACTCCTGGTTTCATGCAGATCCATTGAGCCGACTATTCCTGATACTGTCATCAATGGTTTGCCGCTTCCAGTTCAGAAAAGTTCAAGCCTCTCCTTACCAATCGAACTCGATCTGATACCTTATCTCAGGGATGTGGAAGGTTCGTTGGACAAGACCATTAGAGGTAAAGAAGATAATTGTTCGGGAGTGAGCTACTCCTATCGCTTTGAAAGGAATCCGATAAAATTCGACGGTAAAGGTCAGCAACTCACCTATGAAGTGACTGGTAAATATGCCCTGAACCTAATTTATTGTGCTGAATGTACCTACCTCTTCAATGATAATGGCAATTGTATCGTTCCAAAGATCTACGCAAGCTGTGGTGTTAAGGAACCGATGAGAAGAGTGAAGGTTGCATATGCAACAAAGGTAGATGTTACGCCAGATTTCAAGCTGAAGGCTCAGACAGACTTAACTAGCTTCGAGACTACCGATCCATGTGAGATCACGGTTTTTAACTACAATGCCACGAATAAGCTTCGAAAAGAGGTTACTGAGGTCCTGAAGGATCTCGAAGAGGAGATCGATAATTCCATTGGTGAGGTTGATATTCGTTCACAGATTCAGGAGGTATGGGATATGGTAGCGAGCCCGCAATCACTCGGTAGTTATGGCTTTTTACTCATTCAACCCAGGGAGGTTTCGCTCAGTTCGATCACCTTTGACGACAAAAAAGCAAAATTGCAGCTGAGTTTGTTGTTCCAGCCCATTGTTACTACAACTGACCCGGGTAAAAACACGCCTCCCCTTCCCCAATTATCCGAGTTCAAAAGAGGAAATGGCTTTGA
>JBKCAB010000235.1:0-362 GCA_046307935.1 Bacteroidota bacterium
GTCTTGGTTCCAGAACTTCAGCCACTTTTACGACATAAATTTTTCCTTCGAATTCATACGGTTTGTTGATCCCTTTTCGAAGGTTTTGATCTTTGAGGAAAGCTGTAGATTCTAAATCAAACTTATTCGTTCGTACGCGCAGATTCAGCTCGCTTTCTTTGTTGACCTTATCGAGGACGTGCTTCGAGTTGATGGTATCGTTCTGAATCATTTTATACACATCATCGGCCAACTGCTGATTGAGGCATTCATACACAACTGCATCCAAACGTTTTCCCCACATATATTTCGAACGATTATCCTCAAAGAATTTCTTTAAACCTGTGGTGTCCTTGATCGCCTTATTCCAGACCTTGTCCGTC
>JBKCAB010000236.1:0-968 GCA_046307935.1 Bacteroidota bacterium
CTTTACGAATTGCAAAAAATTGATTCAGAGATAGACCGAATCCGTACAATTCGTGGTGAATTACCGCTGGAGGTTCAGGATCTGGAGGATGAGTTGGAAGGTTTAGAAACCAGAATCGCTAAGATCGAAGAAGAGATAAAGGAGCTGGATACGGAAATTTCGGACCGTAAAAATGCAACCAAAGAATCCGAGACTGCAATAGCCAAATACAAAGAGCAGCAGAATAATGTGCGAAACAATCGTGAATTTGAGTCGCTTGCAAAAGAGATCGAATTTCAGGAGCTGGAAATAAAACTGCACGAAAAGAAGTCAAAAGAAGCGAAAGCAAGGATCGAGAATAAGCAGGAAATACTTGTGGAAGCGAAAGAGCGTTATGAGTTCCGAGCCTCAGATCTTAAGGTGAAGAAAGGTGAATTGGATGAGATCGTTGCTGAAACTCAAAAAGACGAGGATCAGTTGATTAAGTCTTCTGATGCAGCGAAGAAAAAGATCGATGAGCGTCTCCTTTCTGCATACGTACGTTTGAGAGGAAATGCGAAGAATGGACTCGCCGTGGTGCAGATCGAGCGTGATTCATGTGGTGGATGTTTCAATAAGATCCCACCGCAGCGTCAGTTGGATATTCAGGCGAAAAAGAAAGTGATCGTGTGCGAGCATTGTGGTCGCATCCTATTTCCGGGAAATATCTGATAAAACGAAAGTAGATAATAGGGCGGTCTTATCCGCCCTTTTTTGTGCAGCAATACGAGCATGAAATTTGTAGATTACCCCATATCGCCACTGATCAAGTCACAACTTGATGCAATGGGCTTCAATAAGCCAACTGACATTCAGTTCAAGGCGATAAAACCGATCCTGGAAGGAGAAGATGTCATGGCTGTAGCCCAGACAGGTACAGGGAAAACGGCAGCTTTCGCCATACCGGTTACGGAGATTCTTGAAAAAAGAAAGCGGCGGAATTACAAGGG
>JBKCAB010000237.1:0-3062 GCA_046307935.1 Bacteroidota bacterium
TTAGCCGGCACCTGCATCGCAAGTGTCACAATGACAAAACAATACAGAATCAAACCTGCTGTGATCCAGGACAATCTGCGGACGGCCTTTTGTCCATAGAATTCATTGAGTAGATCTGTGAGAAGAAAAACGATAGGCCAAGGCAGCACCCCTACAATAGTAGTAAATGGTCCAAGCTCCCAGCCAAACAATGAAAGTTGAACAGGAATATCGATCAGCTTGTTACTGATAAGTTCAGCTGTGACAGCACTGGTGATGAACATTCCTGCAAGAAAAACGAACAACCATTGACGCCGTTCATTGAGAAATCCTTTCGTACCGCTTCCTGTCATGGTCATTCTTCCCCAAAATCGAGGCGTTTTGCCTTGACGAATCGTGGAACGTAGTATTTACTGTTCACGAAGTTATCGATCTTCACTCCACCATTGGCTGCGTGTATGAACTTGATCACTCCGGGTCCCACCTCTGTAACCATAGCAACGTGACCGATCTGTGTCGAATTGATATTTGTTCCTTTGAAAAACATCAGGTCTCCTGGCTGGATCTCAGAAAGCTTTACATTCCTCCCAAATTCGGCCATCCCATAACTCGTGCGTGCCAGACTGATCCCAAAGTTTCCCATCACATACTTAATGAACCCTGAGCAATCAAAACCCGACGGAGTGGAGCCTGCCCACACATAGGGAGTACCCAGAAACTTCTTGGCAAAAGTAATGATCTCATCGACCCTTTTGCTGTTCTGTTTTGGAAGCGTATCGCTGTATCCGCTTACATCCAACCGAATTTCAGCAAAATATTGTTCAGCAGAAACATTTAGCGGAATGGATGAACAAACCACTAGTAAGATTCTGAAAATGATCGGACAAACTTGCATTGCGGGTGCAAAATTATCACTATTTTCGAGAATAATTCAAAGCTTTACTGTATCAATGATCAAAACGGAAGAACTTACCAAGCTTTATTACACCATTGGTGAGGTTTCTGATATGTTCAGGGTGAATCCATCTCTGATCCGTTTTTGGGAGAAAGAATTTCCGGTGATCCAACCCAAAAAGAACAAGAAAGGTAATCGACTTTTCACTCCAAAAGACATTGAAAATTTCAACAAGATATACTACCTGGTTAAAGAAAAAGGCTACACTCTGGATGGTGCTCGAAAAGCATTAAAGGAAAAAATAAGTCAAACACCGGAAGCTTCAGTAGTCAAAGAAACACCCGAAAAGGAGACGGTTATTGAGAAACTCGAGCATATCAAAAACAAGCTGTTGGCGCTAAAATCGTAGTAAAGCGACTTATCGGATTTACCCAGGGGTAAAAAGAATGCAAATTAAAGGGCATTTTTTACTATCTCTTCTACCACTGTGGGATCTAGCAAGGTTGATGTATCGCCGAGATTGGATGTATCCCCTTCCGCCACTTTGCGTAAAATCCTCCGCATGATCTTCCCAGACCTCGTTTTCGGGAGTCCACTCACAAACTGGATCTTTTCAGGGATCGCTATCCGTCCTATTGCCGCCGTAACCGCTTCAAGAATCTCCCCTCGGGCACTAACAGCATCCTCCACCGCCCCATCCATGATTACAAAAGCATAGATGGACTGTCCCTTCACGGGATGAGGATAACCGACTACCGCCGATTCGATCACATGCTTGTGTGTATTGATCGCATTTTCGATCTCCGCAGTCCCAAAACGGTGACCAGATACGTTGATAACATCATCGATTCTTCCAATGATGCGGAACATACCATGCTCATCGCGTTTGGCTCCGTCCCCCGTAAAATAATAACCTTTGTAATGAGAGAAATAAGTAATCCTGCAACGCTCATGATCGCCGTAAGTAGTGCGAAGGATCGAGGGCCAAGGCGCCTTAATACATAGGTAGCCTTCTACATTCGGCTCATGGAGCTCATTCCCTTCCTGATCGAGTAACACAGGTTGTATACCTGGCAGAGGATAACCCGCAAAGGAAGGTTTCTGCGGCGAAAGATCACCTAATCCCGAGATCATGATCCCACCCGTTTCTGTTTGCCACCAGTTGTCGGCTACAGGGCAATTTTCCTTGCCCACGTGAAGGTAGTACCATTTCCAGGCTTCTTCATTGATCGGCTCGCCAACCGAACCGATCACTTTCAATGAATTCAAACTATATGGCAGAACGTGTTCTTCACCAAAACCCATAAGCGAGCGAATAGCGGTAGGTGCCGTCAGGAACTGATTAACGCCGTATTTATCGATAATCTGCCAGAATCGTCCCGGATCGGGATATGTCGGGATTCCCTCAAACATGACCGTTGTTGCTCCTGCCAGCAAAGGACCATATACAATGTATGAATGTCCTGTTATCCAACCGATATCAGCTGTACACCAGAAAATGTCGTTCTCCTCGTATTGGTAAACATTGACGAAAGAATAACAAGTATAAATCATGTAACCACCGCAAGTATGCACTACACCTTTAGGTTTCCCGGTAGAACCGGAGGTATACAGAATAAACAACAGATCTTCAGCATCCATTTCTTCTGCATCACAATAGGATGGTTGTCCCTGAACAACATCATGCCACCAATGATCCCTGCCTTCTTTCATTTCCGGCATCCAACCTAGGCAATTGAAGACAATTACAGATCGAACGGACGAACACAACTCAAGTGCTTCATCGATCACACGCTTCAACGGAATTTCTTTTGGGCCGCGATTCAATCCATCTGAGGTAATCACCATTTTTGCTTGTGCATCATTGATCCTGTCGGCAACAGAAACAGCGGAGAAACCTGCAAAAACAACGGAATGAACGGCTCCGATACGGGCGCAAGCGAGCACTGCAATGGTAAGCTCAGGAACCATCGGCATATAAATGCATACACGATCACCTTTTCCTATCCCTTGATTTCTCAACGCATTCGCAAACTGACATACTCGGGCATGCAACTCCTTGTAAGTCAATTTTTGCATCTGCTGGCCAGGATCGTTTGGCTCCCAGATCAATGCGATTTTTTCACCCCGTTCTACAAGGTGTCTGTCCAGCGCATTTTCGGTAATGTTCAACTTCGCGCCCTTGAAC
>JBKCAB010000238.1:0-2393 GCA_046307935.1 Bacteroidota bacterium
TTGCTGAGATGAGCAGAAGATTCTTTGCCGTTCAAAAATATGATGAAAGTCTTGACTTATTGGATGTTTATCTGAAGCTGAGACCGGATGATCTCTCATCACTTTCGAACAAGGGTATGTTGTTAGAAATTTTAGGAAGAAAAGAAGAAGCGCGACAAACGTATGAATCTGTGCTAAAAAAAGACCCTAACAATAAACATTCCAAGCAGTTATATGAAAATTTAAAGAATAATAGCTTAAAATGATTACCGCTCTATTTACGGTCGATGATCATTCGATCAATCTTAGCGAATTCTTTAATTTTTATATTTGTGTGTTCTAACGAAATAATACGACCAGAATGGCGGTAAAATCGGCATCAAAACCTTCGAAGACAGCCAAGAAATCGGCTGCGGCATCTAAACCTAAATTCCCAAAAGAAACGTATGTAAAGTGGTACAAAGACATGCTGCTGATCCGAAAGTTCGAAGACAAAACGGGACAGCTCTACATTCAGCAGAAATTCGGTGGATTTTGTCACTTATACATTGGTCAGGAGGCCATCGTAGTCGGCACTGCAAGTGCATGTCGCCCAGGAGACAAGCACATGACTGCATACAGGGACCATGCCCACCCGATAGCGTTGGGTACAGATCCTCGAGTCCTGATGGCTGAACTATTCGGCAGGGTAACCGGATGTTCCAAAGGAAAAGGCGGTTCTATGCACTTCTTTGACAAGAAGGTGAACTTCATGGGCGGACACGGGATTGTCGGAGCGCAGATCGGAATGGGGGCAGGTGTTGCATTCGCTGAAATGTACAATGGTACTGATAACGTGGTTTTTGTCTCAATGGGAGATGGCGCTGTGCGTCAGGGGATGCTGCATGAAACGTTTAATATGGCCATGAACTGGAAGCTTCCGGCGATTTTCATTATCGAGAATAATAACTACGCGATGGGAACATCTGTCGAACGTACGACCAATGTTCATGACCTCTCAAAGATCGGATTGTCTTACGAAATGCCGTCTTATGCAGTTGACGGAATGCGTCCAGAAGCGGTTCATGAAGCAATTGAAGAGGCTGCAGCAAGAGCCCGTCGGGGTGATGGACCAACGCTTTTAGACATCCGTACATATAGGTACAAAGGGCATTCCATGTCAGATCCACAGAAATATAGGACGAAAGAAGAGGTGGCTGATTGGATGGAACAAGATCCGATCGAGCATTGCCTTCGTCTTATAAAGGCAAATAAATGGTTGTCCGACAAGGAGATTGAGGAAATTGATGGATGGGTTAAAAAGGAGGTAGATGAATGTGTTGAGTTCGCTGAAAACTCGCCTTATCCTGAAGCTCATGAACTCTATGAAGATGTGTACGTTGAGCCAAATTATCCTTACATCAAAGAATACTGATAAAAAGCAAAATCGATTATGGCAGAAATCATTTATATGCCCAAACTGAGCGATACTATGACTGAAGGTGTCGTTGCAGAGTGGACAAAGAAAGTTGGAGATAAAGTGAAATCCGGCGAAGTTCTCGCAGAGATCGAAACGGATAAGGCAACAATGGAATTCGAGTCTTTCTATGATGGAGTGCTCTTACACATTGGCGTTGAAAAGGGTAAAGCGGCACCGGTTAACTCCATTCTTGCCATCATCGGTCAGGAAGGGGAGGATATTAGCGCATTATTGGCAGCTGGACCATCTACGACGGACCAAAAGAAGGAAGAAGCTCCACCAGCCTTAATTCCAACACCTGAACCAATAGTGCCCGTAGCAGCGGAGGTAGCCGCCCAACCTGTAACGATAACAGCTCCTGCTCCGGCAGCAGTTTCAAATGGTAGAGTTGTGGCATCACCGCTTGCTAAGAAGTTGGCAGCTGAGAAGGGGATCGATATTGCTGCAGTCGCTGGCACAGGTGACGGCGGACGTATTGTCAAACGTGACGTAGACCATTATGTGCCTTACACGCCAGCTGCAGGAGTTGGCGCACCCACCATTCAGTCCGGTGTGGAATCTTTTGTCGATGAGACCGTTAGTCAAATGCGAAAAACGATCGCCAGAAGGTTGGCAGAAAGTAAGTTCACAGCGCCACATTTTTATCTTACACTGGACATCGATATGGACAATGCGATTGCAGCACGAAAGTCATTAAATACCGGTGATGTGAAGATTTCTTTTAATGATTTGGTAATCAAAGCAGTATCCATGGCGCTTAGAAAGCATCCCGCTGTGAACAGCTCTTGGAGGGGTGATTTTATTCGCAGGAATCAACATGTGCACATTGGTGTTGCAGTTGCTGTCGATGAAGGGTTGCTTGTTCCAGTAGTTCGTTTCGCAGATTCAAAAGGACTCGTTCAGATTGGGGAAGAGGTAAGAGCCTATGCTCAGAAAGCAAAAGAGAAGAAATTAC
>JBKCAB010000239.1:0-1071 GCA_046307935.1 Bacteroidota bacterium
TTTTGCCAGCTCAATTATAGATTCTATTTACAAATTTTCGGGAGATGATAATTTATTCTATAGTGAATCCCTGCGTCGTTTAAAACTGTATTTGAACACAATGGATTTTGTGTATTTTTCTTCTAATCTGCCATTTTCCCAACGTGACAGTGTGCTCTCAGACTACAAAAAACGGCTAATTGATGAACATGAATTAAATCCTTCTTTCGCACATATGACTTTGGCCCTTTCGGCCGTCTATTCCAAATTAGGTTATATTGACTCATCTATCTATTTTCTAAACAATACGATTGAGAAAAGTCCAACCTGGCTATACCCAAGATATCTATTGATAAAAAAGTATAAAGAAACGGGGCAGAACGAAAAGGCATTCGAAGTGCTTAATAGTGTACTTGACTTGGATAGTTTGTATAAATGTTACGAATGTCTGTCCTGTTTTTTTGAGGAAGCACATTTATTAATTGAAGACAGCAGAGATCCTATTAACAGTGATCATTTATACAGAGACCTCTTAGAAATTGACCTCCTAAGTAAAGAAAAAAGTCAAATTTTATTTTACAAGTATTTAAATGCAAATAGATATTTGTCGACTTTCAGTAGAGTGTTGAATTATCAGCAATTAAAGAAACAAATTGGTAATTCATTTTGTGATCGGATGATTCTTTTAACCACTGATGTTATAGAAGAAAAGATGTTTGTCCGTGATAAAAAGATTGAAAAATTGCTTGGACTAATGGATTCACTCGCTGCTTCGAAAGATTTGGACAACTACTTTTCTAATCCTCGTAAGCTACCTGATTTATTGACGAAATCCGAGAATAAATTCTTCTTCAAGTACTTTCCACAAGGTATGTATATTACAGATTATTCATTCGAGGAATATCTAGTTTTTAAGTCGTATATTCTCTTCATATTGAAGAAATTCTAAAACTTCGGTTACCTTTTTTTGAAATGACTATCAATAGCTAAACGCTAAAACATATAGTCACGAAAACAATCATCATCTGCACGCTCGCTGCGCTATTTGCAGGGCAATCCTTTGCCCAGATCGGAGTGATCACGCTTAAGAAG
>JBKCAB010000240.1:0-429 GCA_046307935.1 Bacteroidota bacterium
ATTGCAGGTAGTACGGGAGGTCCCGTATCCATTCTCAACAATAAGATCCTCGGAAATTCCGATTTTTTCATGAGTGCATTCCCTGCCGAATACGGGAACAGCATTTCGGGTGTTTTTGACCTTAAACTTAGGAACGGAAACGATAATCAAACTGAATTTACCGGACAATTCGGATTCTTGGGCACTGAATTTTTGGCTGAAGGACCAATGAGTAAAAATAGCCGCTCGAGCTTTTTGGTTATGGGCAGGTATTCGACGCTTTCGCTCTTTCAACGGATAGGTGTACAGATAGGCACCGATGCCGTGCCCGTTTATGGAGATGGTGCTTTTAAGTTCAACTGGCCCTTAAAATCAGGCGGACAGCTCTCGTTTTGGGGAATGGGCGGGAAAAGTGATATTGATATCATGATATCTGAGCAAACTGAGTAT
>JBKCAB010000241.1:0-2127 GCA_046307935.1 Bacteroidota bacterium
CCCCATAGGACTTGGCCAGGTTATCGAGTTTTCCCAGCTTTTTGAAACCTTTGATAGCCTTCAGGGCATATTTTAGCTCCAAGTCATACTTCCCCAGATAATAATAGAGCAAGCTCGCATTTTCATACGCCTCCATTTCTCCCAGTACGTACCCCGTTTTTTGCGCTTGTTCTGCCAAAAGAAGATAAGTTCCTACCAATTTCCCCGGATCCTTGATCTTTTGTTCGAACGGCAGATAGTTCAACGAGTCAATCTGTGATTTTGATTGCCCTAGTGTATTCGTTGAGAGCGTAATCGCAACGATGTAAAGGACGAGGGGAGTGCTGAAAATTTGCCTTGTTAAGAAGTTGCAACAATAAGATAACATATTATAAAATTCCCCCTTTTTTAGCTTTATCCAATGCTCCCGTTCGATTATTAACTTCCAATTTTCGATAGATATTCTCTACGTGTTTTCTTACTGTACCATAACTGATAAATAAATTATCCGCAATTTGCTCATAGCTCAATCCTTTAGACAATTGTTCCAGCACCCCTATTTCCCTTTCGGTCAGTTGATAATCGACCTGGTCCTGAGAACTATCCGACGGGGAAGACCTTCGAATGAGTTGCAAGGCCTTTTTTGCGATCATTGCACTCATTGGCATGCCACCTTCTAGAGCTTCAAAAATAGAGCGATGGATCTTTTGTGGGATCTCGTCCTTCAGTAAATAACCGCAAGCTCCGGCCATCATAGCGTCGAACAGGTTTTGCTCATCATCAAAAACAGAAGACATAACGATCTTGATCTGAGGCCAGCGGTTCGTGATCTGAGCAGTGGCTTCGATACCATTCATGACAGGCATATTGATGTCCATAATAATAACATCGATGTTATGGTCTTGTTCCAACAACCGTATTATTTCCTGTCCGTTCGCTGCAGTAAATTTCAATTTAAAATCAGGTGAGAGCAGGATCTTGGCTTTCAATGCCTCTGCAATTCGCGTTATATCTTCAACAATAGCAATATGGATCATAGAATTTCTTTTCTGACAAAACTAATGACTGAGCGCGGACGCCAAAATACGCAACATTGCGTATTTCACCTCACCTTATGCTGGGCTAATTTTGTCGAGTATCGATTTAGTCTGAAAACATTAAAAAACTAAACAAGGAAAACATGAAAAAAGTTATATTTTCAATAGGAGTTACCCTTCTCTGTAATTTAGGTTGGAGCCAATGGTCCCAGGTAAATAATGGGATACAAGATCTTTCATACGGTGTTCTAACAATATCTGGACATAATGGGAAAATGTATACGGGTACATTGGGGGGGTATAAATTGTACAGAAGTGATGATTACGGAAACAATTGGTCGGAAATTGCTCCACCGGTGGCTTTTGGCCTTCCTGTTTCAACTTTTTCCTTTGGTAACCGGTTATTCTTTGGTCTTAATGTAGTATCTAACGATGTCTATTACACTGAAGATGATGGGGCAACCTGGCAAGTGGCAGTTGGAGGACCACAAAGTTCTGTGGTTGACGGCTTTTATGCCTTATCCGATAAGCTCTATTGTTACACAACAAATTCAGGAGTTTACCGATCCTCTGATGGAGGGACAAACTGGATCCAAATAAACAACGGACTTACGGTACTCAATGTTGAGAAATTAGAGTCTATTGGCAACCGTCTTTTGGCTTGCACCATTAATGGTGGGGTTTATGTATCCGATGACTATGGAGACACCTGGGTTCAATCCAATACAGGGATTTCAACCAGTCATCTTGCAGGTTATCAATTGTTTCGTTTGGGAACAGAGCTGTTCTATATGGATCAGTCTGCCGGTAGGTACAAGAGCACTGATCAAGGGAATAGTTGGACAGCGGTCACACCTCCTGCTTTCTGGGGGATAAAGCCAAGAATAGTTTATCGCAATCCTCAATCTGGCAATGTTTACATGAAAAATGCCTTCGGTGGATGGGGAGAGATAGACAGCTTATTTGTTAGCTATGATGAAGGTGCGAGCTGGTTGAATATTACGGAAAATCTGCCCCAGGCATTCAACGAGGCGGAATTCACTGAATACAATGGCTATGTTTTCTATGCCTACGACATTCTCGTGCCGGGAGAGGGGATTTACCGCAGAGG
>JBKCAB010000242.1:0-6563 GCA_046307935.1 Bacteroidota bacterium
TCCGGGCTCGAAAGTCGTTTCCCATTTTCCGTCAAGATACGGAAATGTAGGCACCATTTTTCCGACAGGAAACCGGGTTCGGTACCCATAGGTGATCTCAGCCGGGATGGTATAATTAGCGCCCTTGTTCATGTTTATCCAGTATCCCTTCAATTTTCTCCGTCCGTGATTTCTGATCACCAGTTTTGAGTGGAATGAGGGGAAAGAAAAGTGGAGCGAATCATTCTGTTTTACCGTTTTTTCAAGTGTAATGACCTCTTCGCCATTGATAACACTGAGCGTAAGCTCCGAACCTTTTCCTTCTACCAAAAGTTTGAAAGGAAGTTTGTCTGCGCTGTTCAAGAAGAGATTTCCAGTCCATGCACCGTTCTTTAACTTGGGACTTTTAGCGGTTTGACCGAAGGAGCTAAAGACAGTGAGTAAAGCCGTAAGGCAAACGATAATGCGGCACATTGGGCTGTTTTGGGTGAAACGAAAATAATGCTTTTTTGTAGGTATCTTTAATCCCGTGCAACCTTTTTCGAAAAAATCAGGTCTATATTCTCAAGCGCCGGAAATGGAGGATGCAGCATTGGTAACTGAATGTGTTCAAGGCAATCCCAGGGCCCAGCGCGCGTTGTTTGAAAGGTTTGCCCCAAAGATGATGGCAGTTTGTTTGCGCTATTCGAAAGATAGAGAACAAGCTGAAGATGTATTCCAAGATGGTTTTGTAAAAGTATTCATGAAACTTGCCGATTTCAAGTCGGAAGGTTCACTTGAAGGATGGATACGTAGGGTAATGGTGAATACTGCCCTGGATCAGCTCCGGAAGAACGGTAAGCTCTTAGGTGATATCAGCACAGATGATGTTGCATATAAACTCGAGCATAACGATCCGATAGAGGAGAATCTGATGGCGGAAGATTTAATGAAGCTGGTTCTGGCAATGCCCGAGGGATATAAAGTGGTTTTTAACATGTTTGCTATTGAGGGCTATTCTCACGCAGAGATTGCCGCTACCCTAGGAATAACAGAAAGCACATCTAAGTCGCAGTATTCACGTGCCAAGGCATACCTAAGAGAACGAATTGAACGAATGAATGGAAGATAGAGATCCTATAAAAGACCTTTTTAGTGAAAAGCTTGGACAGCTTGAAGCGCCCGTTCGTCCTGAACTTTGGGCAGGCGTTTCTGCGCAGATCGGTGCTTCAACAGCAGCGGCAACCGGAGGCGTTTCATTTATTTCAAAGGTTCTGATCGGTTTTTCTATAGCCGCATCTGTTGCGGTTACGGCATATCTCCTTTCAGAGAATAAAAGCGAAAGCAAGCCGGCGGATGTGCGCGGAGCAACAGTGCCTCAGTTCGAGAAAAAGGAGCTCGAGACACAATCATCGGAATCGGTCACAACATCAGAAGAACTTAGTAACAGGAAGGAAAGCCCTACCATTAATCGACAGGGTGACCAAGAGAGCTTCTCTTCGGTTATGGATGAAAAAGAACAACCGGGGATTGTTGAACAGCAATACCAGGGCAATACATTTCAGCATACAGGAACCAATCAAGTGGTTGAAGAGAACAAACCGTTTTCCAATGAAGAAGCGGTTGAAAACAACAGCATCGGAGAGTCTGTTTCCGAGTCTGACAAAGAGGACCGTCAATTGCAAGAAAATACTTCATCTGATCTGTCCACGGATCTGTTAATAGAACTTCCAAATACGTTTACGCCAAATGGTGATGGGATCAATGACAAGTTCTTTATTCAAGGATTGAACGAGGCTGGACTTGTGGATTTCAGTCTGATCGTTCTCGATGCATCCAACAAGGTCGTATTCCAAACGTCAGACAGCCGCTTTGAGTGGAGTGGTGAAGCGTTAAACGGAGAACAAGTTCCAGCGGGCAACTACATTTATTACTTCACAGCCAAAACGAATTCGGGAAAGTCGGTAACCAAATACAGCAGACTAACTGTGAACAGATCGCGTTAATCCCGCGATTTATTTCCTATGAATTCAATGTCGGGATGGTGATAGATTGCTGTAAGCGCATTTGTCCAGGAAAGGCATACATGAGAAAGATATGCTGCCCAGATTCCCTCAGTTTCAATAGTGATCAAACAAAGTACGATCCCAAAAGGAATGGATCCTATGCTTTCTTTTGGACTATTGAGCAGATGCACTGCACTGTAGAGTAAAGTGTTCACAGCGATAGCCGGCCAGATTCCGAGTGCTTCCACCAGAGGAAACAGTAAGATCCCACGGAAAAGGAGCTCGTACCCCAGGAGATATACAGCCCATGAAGCCAGGTAGATAAGCACAGTGCTGTAGGCCCATTTCCTGATCCGAAGTTGTGGATAATACTGAAGATTTTCAGGCTTTTGTGAGAAATGAAATGTCAGCGGAACAATGACTAAGGCAAGCAGTCCAGCCCAAACAAACGAGTTCACCAGCTGACTTGAAGAGCTGCAAATACCAAATGAAAATTCCGGTAACAAAAACGTGCAGATCATCAAAGGGAACAATCCCAGCACGATGAAACCGAACAGCTTGGAAAAGACCAGGTGCAGAACGGATGCCTTATCAAAAGGAAGATGCGAAAAGAAATATCTTTTTAGTTGTTCATTTTTGATAACACGCCAATACAAGACAAAAGAAACTCCGGCGCAAACCAAAGGAAGTAATAGCTTTAGATCAATAGCATCCCAGAGCATGAACGCTAAGTTAGAATTAGGGTAAAATAATTATTAATCAAAAACCCCTGTAGATCAAAAGAATACAGGGGTTTTCAGAGGTCTCGAGCGGATTCGAACCGCTGTAGACGGTTTTGCAGACCGGTGCCTAGCCGCTCGGCCACGAGACCATGCATGTACGAGCTGAACAAAAGTAGCAAAAATATTAAGATTTACTCTGCTATGATGATGGCAACATTTTCTACATCACCATTGATGGGCGGACAATGTTTAACCACTCGGACTCGAACACTATCAATTGCCGGCAACTCCGTCTTCAAGCGGTTCACGATGCGCTGTCCAACATGTTCGATCAATTTGGACCGGATCGCCATTTCTTCCGTTACGATCCGATTCACATCGACGTAGTCGATCGTTTTGGAAAGATCGTCTTGTTGAGCCCCTTCAGCGAAATCTGTGTTTAACATAACATCTACCGTGTAGTGTCCACCTATCTTTCCTTCTTCGGGCAAGCAGCCGTGGAAGGCAAAAAGTTTAATACCAATGACTTCGATGGTGTGTCTCATGCTTGCGCCTTAAGCGATTCAACAGCGGAAATACCTGATTTCATGCGGGTTAAACATTCATCCTTACCCAGAAAAGCAGCAATATCAAACATGCTCGGCCCCATTCCTGTTCCGGTCATCACCAACCTGAACAGCGGTAACACTGCACCAACCCCCATTCCCTTTTGTTCAAGGAAAGCTTTGAAGCACTGTTCGACCTGCTCGCCGGAAAAAGGCGTTACCTTTTCCAGGTCGTTCATAAACTCGTTAAGCAGCGCTGCAGTATCGTCTTTCCATTTTTTTGTGATGGTCTGATCATCGTATGCGCTCGGTCTTTCCAAAAGATAGGCGCCCTCTGTAAGCATGTCATTTACGAATGTTGCCCGTTCTTTCATCAGGCGACAAACTCCCAGCAGCGTCTCTTTCGGATATTTTCCGGCTGCTTGTTCGTAGAGTTCCTCAGTAAGAAGGGTGTCATCCGTCGCCCGGAGGTACTGTTGCTGGAACCAGCGGGTTTTATCAGGATCGAACTTTGCTCCTGCTTTAGAAACTCTTTCCAGACTGAAGGCATCTGCCAGTTCATCAAGCGTAAAGAGCTCCTGAGGCGTTCCAGGATTCCAACCAAGGAGCGCCAGCATATTGATGAACGCTTCCGGAAAATAGCCTTTTTCACGGTATCCGGAATACAATTCTCCTTCTGCCGTGGTCCAGTCTGTCGGGAATACAGGAAAGCCAAGACGGTCACCATCGCGTTTGGAGAGCTTTCCATTTCCGTCGGGGCGAAGCAATAAAGGTAAGTGAGCGAATTTTGGACAGTCCCACCCGAAGGCTTCATATAGCATGTAATGGAGTGGCGCTGAGGGCAACCACTCTTCACCGCGGATGACATGGCTGATCTCCATCAGATGATCGTCCACAATGTTGGCAAGATGGTAGGTGGGCATTCCATCACTCTTGAAAAGAACCTTGTCATCGAGATTGTTCGTGTTGACAACTACCCAGCCGCGGATCAGGTCTTCAAAGCGGACATCACGATTGCGGGGCATCTTCATTCGAATGACATAAGGTGCTCCGCTTTCAATCAGTGCACTTACTTGATCCTGAGGAAGGGTGAGGGAATTCTTCATAGAAGTACGGGTAACACTGTTGTATTGCCAGTTAGGCATTCCCATTTGCTTCGCTTGTTCTCTCACCCGCTCGAGGTCTTCTGCTGTATCGAATGCGTAATATGCTTTGTCTTCCGCAACGAGTTGTTCTGCGTAAGGCCGGTACATTTCTTTGCGCTCGGATTGAACATAAGGCCCGAAATCACCACCGAGTCCGGGACCTTCCGTGGGTAGAATACCACACCATGCAAGTGCATCCATGATATAGTCCTGAGCGCCTGGAACAAAACGTGTTTGATCTGTATCTTCGATCCTGATCAGGAACGTACCCTTGTGTTTCTTCGCAAACAAGTAATTGTACAAAGCGGTTCTCACCCCACCCATGTGCAGGGGCCCAGTCGGTGATGGAGCGAAGCGAACGCGAACCGGAATTTCAGACATATATTCTAATTTTTGTCAAAGATAGTGAGATTTGGGTCACTGCCGGAAGTGAATCTTTCTAGGATAATGAACGTGACGTTTTCATAGCTGTACCGTTAAATAATGTAAAGTAATTCGGTGTTCAGAGTTTAATGGTTTAACTTAGTAGGTTAGACAGAATATAAGGTTTTAATTATGGGGTCATTTGATCGTTTGATTGAACAGATCGACGCGTTCATCAGAAAGTTCTACAAGAACCAGATGGTAAAAGGACTGATCCTGTTTACAGGTGTTTTCCTTTTTACTTTTCTGGTCACTACGGCTTTGGAATACTTTGGTCGTTTTGGACACCTCACACGGGCGGTCCTTTTCTTCGGGTTCATTGGCGTGAACCTGTATATTTTGTTTTCTTATTTCGTTGTTCCCTTGCTGAAGCTGTATTCATTTGGTAAGCGGATCGACAGGTACCAGGCCAGCGATATCATAGGTGTATTTTTTCCGAATGTTTCCGATCGGCTGAAGAATACGCTTCAATTGCAGGATGATCTTAGTTCCCATGAGGGGAATATCGAGTTGTTGAGAGCCAGTGTTCAGCAACGTGCCAATGCGCTCTCAGCAGTACCTTTTGCCTCCGCAATAGATATCAGGGAAAATGTAAGGTATGCGAAATACGTGGCGCCTGTGGTCACGCTCTTTATTCTGATAGCGTTGTTTGCTCCTTCATTGATCACTCAGGGAACAGAACGTGTTGTTAATTATGATCAGGAATACAAGCCTGTTGCCCCATTTTCATTCAATTTGAACACGACGAACCTGACTGTTGAGGAGGGTTCTGATCTGCCGATCATCCTCACGTTGAAGGGCTATGTCCTTCCGGAGAATGTTTACATGATTAGTCCGCAAGGAAAGTTTCTTATGGAACGGCTTGCAAAGAATAAGTTCAGAGCCGTTGTGCGCAAGTTGAAATCATCAGGCGCGTTTTATTTCGAGGCGAATGAATTCGAAAGCGCACAATATGCATACACTGTGTTTGGAAAGGCCACGATCGGAAAATTCGAGGCACACATCGATTACCCTGATTACCTTGGGAGGGAGGATGAGGTAGTATCCAATGCGGGTGATATGACTGTTCCGGAAGGCACTCAGATCGAGTGGAGTGTATTGGCGAAGAACACCAAACGTGTCAGCATGACCGTCGAAAAGGAAAGAAGGGTGTTCAATACCCAGGGCTTCAAATTTGCAAAACGTCTCAATAATGATGCGCGGGTCCTTGTTGAGTTGGAGAATCAACGCTCAGGACAAGTCGACTCCATGGCATTTAATATAGCTGTTGTCAGGGATGCCTATCCGGAGATCAGTGTAAAAGAGGTCAAAGATACTGTTGCCGATGGTCTCCGTTTCTTCTCAGGATCCATAGGCGATGATCACGGCTTACGGTCACTCACATTCGTATATACGATCATCTCCGAGGGAGGGAAGCGACAGGAAAAAAGAATGAATGTAAGGGCGGTTTCCGGCACTGAAATGCCGTTTGATTTTGCTGTAGACTTCCGTCGGGAAGAACTTAAACTTAAAGACAGGATCGAATACTATTTTGTGGTTTCAGACAACGACGGGGTGAATGGCAGTAAATCAACCAGGAGCAGCACCTTTTCGTATCAGCTACCAACATTGGAAGAGTTGAACGAGCAAAGGAACGAGGACCAAAAGGAGATCCGTGAAGATTTGAATGAATTGTTGAGACGAGCAACAGACTTTGAAAAGAATGTCGAAAAACTCAACAAGGAGGTCATGAATTCCCGCTCCAGTGATTGGAATAAGATGAAC
>JBKCAB010000243.1:0-2558 GCA_046307935.1 Bacteroidota bacterium
GG
The DNA here is from genome assembly GCA_046307935.1 of Bacteroidota bacterium. Classification (GTDB taxonomy): domain Bacteria; phylum Bacteroidota; class Bacteroidia; order Flavobacteriales_D; family Crocinitomicaceae; genus M0103. The sequence continues at coordinate 3 of JBKCAB010000243.1, forward strand.
ATTTTACAATCAGTTGAATCCTTTACCGGGTTTGATAGAAGGTTTTGGCGCTGGCACTGGCTTGGGTGCCGGTGCGGGCTTAGGTGCCGGGATGACCGGTTTAGGTAACGCAGGTGCCGGTTTTTCAATGGGAACTTCCGTTGGATTGATCGTAGGTTTACTTTGCTGGCTCCCCTCGGAAGCACCCGCCGGATCTGCGGTCTGGTTATTGACCGCTGGTTTTACCACTGAAGGCTTATCCTCTTTCAATAGATCCGGATGGATAGAACCTTTTTGCGGTTTTTCCAAGGAAGGATCACCCGGTTTAATTGGCATCGGATCTGCAGGTCTATTCACATTGAGCGTCGGTTTTTCCAATCTTGTTGGTTTGTAACCTGCCGTTGGATCGTTTACAACCGGTCTTGGACTTGGTGGCAGATTGACGTATGCCTGATCGAAAATACATCCTCTCATTTCAGCAGCATTTACGCCGTTCTGCTCACAAATTCTTCTGGCGGATTCTCGTCTGTCATCTGTGAGATCACCAACTGTGTGATGAACGCGTGGGAAGCTAAGATCCGTATATGAAAGGGTATTTTGACCGGGTGCATAATCAAAAAGTGAAGCATCTTGTGCAATCCTGTGCTCACGGGCAAAATCTCGGGCCAAAAACGCCAGGTATTCCTTTTCTGCGATATTGGATCCACGCTGTAGCTGATCATTTCCAAATGTTGAAAAGGCCATCATAGCTGGAGTTCTTCCACCCTGAGTTCCAAAATCATCATTTTCCCGACCATTGGCATTCCCAAGAAGGCCATAATATGCATCTGAGCATGGATAGACGTTAACGGTCATATTGATGAATCTCATCGAACCTGAGCGTCTGATCTCGGCAGATGCAGTTTCTCCCGTAGGCCAAGTGATCAGGTATTGTTGACCGGTTTGTCTGATCGTTCCACCGTGAGGCAGAAAATAAGTGAAATTTCCCACATTGAGTGGTGCACCGTTCAGGGTGAGCGGCTGGTCGATCCTTGCTCCGGGATGATCTTCGGCATAGATACAAACCCTGTCACCAGCAACGTTCATTGCAACGGCTGTATTCAGGGAGAAGCTTTCAGATTGGGGCTTCTGTCTTGTTTGGACCTCAAAAGTACCTGATTGTGACTTTGCGAGTGTAAACTCCCCAACGGTTTGGAACGAATAACTCGCACCATCGAATGATACGAGATGCGGATCTCCAAAACTCCTCCCCGTTATTGGTCTACAACCAGACGAAGCAGTCACCACCTTTTGCATTCTTCTCCATTGAGGTTGAAATTGTGGATCTGAATTCGCGATGCGCTGCTGAACCACCGAGTTGATATTTTCTCTACTCGAAGAAGGAGCGATCCTTAGCATTTCTGCCGGGGTAAAATCTTCCGGGAAGGTTCTGTCCGGAATAGGTTCGTTCCTTGACATCGCTTCAAGGCTCGATGCAAGCCATTCACCCCGGATAGGATCCCAGGATGTCAGATCCTTTCTGATAGGTCCGAAATCCTCTGTGAATCGATCCTGCGACCAACTCACTGAATGAATTTGGCAAAGTATCAAGATGACAAGCGTGTAAAAATGGTTCATGGTCTTCATTTTAATGGGATTGAATCACAAATAACATGCCGAAATTTACAAAAAAAAGGAATGAAAATCAAGTTGAAACGATCCGTCTGTGTCGTACATCTGCTAATTTGCCAATTTAAAAAATCACAGGATTGCAGAATGTTTTCCAAATTCTTATCTTTATTCGAATTTGAGGCACCAACTATGAACAATACACTCATATCGGAGGGAGTAAGGATCTCGGTGACAACGCAGTTCAGGCCTGATTTGTCAGATATCTTGCACAACAGACTCTTTTTCAATTACCGTATTCAAATCGAGAACCTCAACTCGCACAATGTGCAACTTTTGAAGCGAGATTGGTTCATTTTCGACTCATTGGAAGAACATTCCTACGTGTCGGGTGAAGGCGTCGTTGGTGAACAGCCGATTCTCACTTCCGGTGAAAACTACAGCTACGTTAGTGGCTGCGAGCTCCGCTCTGAAATTGGTTACATGAAAGGGTTTTACACTTTCAAGAACTTAACCAACGGTTCATTATTCCAAGTGCGCATTCCAAAATTCGACCTGATCTACCCGGGGAAACTTAATTGACACGATCATCCTGATCCTCCCGTCTTCTGTACACGTAGCTTAGAGCAATTACAATCACGATCAATGTGCCAACCGCGTAAAGAAAGATCAACAGTCGCTCACTGGAAGATTCAAGTTCCGAAATCATCAATTCTTTTTGTTCAAGTGTACTCCGACCTTCGATTTCATTAATGGATTCAAATAGACCCATCAAATTTCGCTCCTCTCGCGACATTTGTGCATGATGATCTTCCCGCAAAGCAATGAATTCCTCCAATAATTGCAGTGCACGATCTTTGTCTCCTTTGGCTTTAAAAAGTTCAACGAGTCCTTCAATTGCGTCCATTTTATCTTTGCGCAGTTGTTTTCTTTTCGAAAGTTCCAGACTGAGATTGTAATACTTCTCCG
>JBKCAB010000244.1:0-2013 GCA_046307935.1 Bacteroidota bacterium
GCAGAAAGCGACCTTACGAACGTTTCGTCCCAATATTGATGTATGCCGAATACAACCGGAATTGAAAGTCTTCTTGAGCAATGTCAGGAATTCCGCTTCGGTGATATCCACCCCCAGTTCACCGATCATACCGCTCCCTTCATTTTGATTGAGATTCCTCAGTGGAATGATATCATAAGCCACCTCTTCATAGGGATGATTGTCTTTCATAGCATGAATTACGCCTGAAAGTCTATGGCTACTCACAAGAAATTCGACACGAAGCTCACTCACCGTACTCCGCTCATTCAACACTCCTTGAAAGGGTTCTGCCTGCCCCACCGGTTTGTAAGTTCCAGTTCCCTCAACGGAAAAACTGCATTCCTCGTAATTCCCAATCTTACCGGCACCGGCGGCATACATTGCGGAAACCAATCTATCCGCGTGATCTGAAGGAACAAATACAGTCAGTTTATTCAAAACATCAGCTTTCGGACGGAGCACCTTTAAATTGAACAGTCCCAGTCGCAAGCCGATCTCATGATTCACGCCACCGTCGAAATTGTCGAGATTCGTGTGAATAGCATACAAGGCTACACCATGTCGAATGGCCTCAATTATTGTCCTTTCCGAATAAGTTGCTCCTGTGATCTTTTTTAACCCTTTGAAGATGACGGGATGGTGGGAAACGATCAAATTACATCCTTTGGAAATCGCTTCGTTGACCACTTCGGGTGTACAATCCAGTGAAACTAAAATTCCACTGACCGCAACGTTCGGATTCCCTACAAGCAATCCTGAGTTATCATAGGATTCTTGCATAGAACGGGGTGCAATACCCTCCAGATAATTCGCTATGTCCTTAATTCTTGAACTCATATGTGTCTTATCAATCCAACCGAAAATCCGTAGGCTCTGGCTTTGTGAATATATGGGGATGTTTTGGTGTAGGTAGAGTTCAACTGGACCCTCAGCTCTGGCGAAAAAATGATCCCCCAACCATTATCGAAATTCAGAGTCAGCCCTGCATTGAATACCGCGCTCAACGCGAAACTATTGTAACTGTTTCTGAGCTTGATTGTCTCAGAACCTTTGGAATCAGTTGTCGTTTCCCATTGCTGCTCCTGCCGATATCCATTAAACATTTGCGGTATGATCCCGGCACCGAAGTACCACTCTACGTTCTCTCCAAATGTCACGTTGAGCCGAAGTGGCATGGCAATGTAATTGTAATAGCTTTGGTATGCAAATGACGTATCAGCTCCTGTGAACAGATAACTTTCTCCGTTTCGGTACCAAGCAAGACCACCATCCCAGAAAATATGTTTGTGCACGCGGTTTCGAAAACCCAAACCAAAAGACCATACACTCAAATTTGCCTCATCGGCTCGCTTCTCGAGAGGTTCTGCGTACAATCCTTCATTTTCAGTGAGTGCGCGAAAAGTCGAAGACCAGTTTGCAAGCCCATAGATGGAAGTTGTACCTTCTATCTCCCGCTTATTCTTTTCTTTGACTTCTTTTTCCTTATCGGAATCACCAAGCACGATCTGTGACTGCGCAAAAGAGGTGAAAAAGAAGAGTATCAAACCGGTAATGAATCGCACCATAGGTCTGTAAATTTATGTGCAGAATGCACTGTTTTTACAAATATCGCAAACCGCACGCTAGGAACATTCGAAAAGACCGAAAAAAAGAGGAATAACCATAGTAAACTTTTGCTTTGCTAACTGTCTCTACGTATTTACGCCATGCAATAAAAGTGTACAGCCAACTGTTCAGAAATTCAGAAAACGTAGAAAGCTCTCAATTACCTAACCGAATTATCTGTGGAGCGTTATAACGAAATTCAATGTGTACGAGTCATCGTCTCCGGCACACAAATAATGAAATCAGCGCGCCCTAAACTTTCCTTGTCGAGTTTACGGATATCACTTTGGGTAACCGTTGAAACCGTTAAGATCCTTGGATCCGGCTCACCAGCCTTCAGGTACCACATGATACCCTGATAAAAATCCGTATGAAATGCCCCGACGT
>JBKCAB010000245.1:0-900 GCA_046307935.1 Bacteroidota bacterium
ATCCCCAATAGATCATTGAAGTTGAAAATGTTGCCAAAAAGATCCTCCACATGTCGCTGGTGGAAGTATGTCGTATAAGACCTTTGTGGATCCTAAATGCGTAAAAAACAATCGCTTTAACGACAAAAAAGATCAGTATAGATCGTGAAAGGATCTCCCATTGACGCATGATCAGGGAAAGATCAGCTTTCAGATCAAAACGGATCAGGTAAGCCATGATCAAAGCGATCAAACCAATGACCTGATCGATAACCATGATCACCCAACGCGGCGTAGCAGATCGTGCGAGCAACATGTCCAAATTTACATTTTTTGAATGGAACTGATTTTTTGCCTGAAGAATGTATTGCGGAGAAAGACAATCATTTTAAACCAGAAAGGAGAATTATCCCAGGTAAATTGGTAGTATGTTTGATCTAAACCACCGAGATTTCTGTTGAACTGCCTTACCGTCGGTACGCGTGAGCCCCCAAAATCAAAGATATTATTGCGTTCCATTGAGGCATTGATCTTATCGAACATCACCGAATACATCACACCTGATTTCTTAGCTTCTTCCAAAAATGCACTCTTCAAATAGATCAACCTTTCTCCAAAATGGATAAAAAAAGCACCTCCTAGAAAGACATTGTCCTCTTTCGCTATTGTAATTTGCAGCATTTCACGTTCACTAAGTGCCACTATGAGATTTTCCAGCCGATTCAGCGCTTTTTCATCCAGTGAAACCACCTTTTTGGAAAGCTCTGTTCGAATAATGCTCAAGATCTGATCAGTATTTTCACCCGTTGATATTTGAATACCCGATCTGGCGAACTTCTTCAGCATGCGACCTGTTAACTCGTTTGTTTTCCATCCTTTCCCAGGAAGTATCTCCTGATAAATCAAGTCCTTACCATCTGA
>JBKCAB010000246.1:0-4958 GCA_046307935.1 Bacteroidota bacterium
TGCAGCGAAAGCGGAGGGATCGGCTTTTCAGTACAAACGAATGATCAGTTCGACGCACTGAACAACTCCTGCGGAATATTTGAAGCGGCGTTGCATGTGGATGATACGGAGCAATTCAACATGAAGATCGACCGAATTCCATTTGAACATACGCGTTATATCAACAGCCACATGGACCATGCTGAATTCCAAAAAGGCAATGATTTTCATAGACTATACCGTGCTGAAGGAAATCCACTTGGGATCTATTCACCTGGTAAAAATGGTATTTTGAAAATCAAACCCGGAGACAAAAAAAATATTGCCATACAAGTGAACGACTATTCGGAGAATAAATCTGAGCTAAAGTTTACCTTGAAGGTTGCGGCCGGTCAACTGTCAGGTGGTACTGGCTTCTCTTCAGAGGTCTATTTTATGCCGAATGAAAAGATATCGGTTGGTGGTGCTTCTGAAACAGCAGCGTCATTCGAGCTTGCTCCTAACGCACTATACTTTCCCCTTCAAAAAGACTTTAACGCTGAAAAACCGATCCGATTGGGAAGATGTAACGTTCCGGTACAAAAGGAACTTCGAATCCGTATCCCATCTAACCGTATACCACAGGCATTTCTCGAAGTGTGCACCGAAAAAGGAGGAACTTCCGCAAAGGAGGTTTTTTACACGCAAGGCCATTACATTGCTTCTCCGCGTAATCTGGGTACCTACACACTTAAAACAGACAGAGAACCGCCTAAATTGAACTACAATGGCATCAAGAATGGTGTCATCTCCTGGTCTGTACACGAAGAAACAACTGAACTCGCTGATTATGACCTGTTCATCGACGGGAAATGGGTGCTTTTGGAATATGAAAGTAAGCGTGACCTGCTATTCGCCCGAATACCACCAGGGAGTCAAGGCAACAGTAATGCAGAAATTATAGTTTATGATCTGGTTGGTAACGAACAGACTTCAAAGGTCAGTATTACGAATAAATGACAAACGCGGGAAATTTCCTGCGTTAGATTCAATGTTCTTGCTCGTCATGTTCTTCTTCCGCATCTTCAGTCGGTTTGAAGCCTTTCCTGATCTCCGGATGACTAATCTCACCGCCAGTTGATCCCGTGACCCTGCCGAAATAAATAACAACGGCTGCAGCCAGCAGAACGATCCAAGTCAGTGCGCCGGAGAATTTCATTTTTCTCCAGCTGGCAAAAAATCCGAGCAGCGCAAGTGCTCCGAGAGCATAACTCAACACAGCGAACAATTCTGCCACTTCCTCGTGTTCGTGAATAAGATCATGCGACACGGCTCCGCCCATGTGCTCAACGATCTCCTCAGCACCTTCTCCCGAGCTGTAAGTCGGTATAGTCATGATCGCTCCAACAAGGAAAGTGAAATATGCAGCACGTTTAACTGCTTCTGATCTGAATACGATGCCTCCAATTAATATCAGCGCACCGATGATCGGCATCAGGATCGGAAAATGATTGACGAGTAAATGAAAATGTGCTTCGTTCATGTTTATTTGTTTTAAAGTTTAACCTGCTAGTGATACACCGATCAGCTTTCCAATACCAAAAGTAATAGCCGCTGCTAAAAGTCCAAAGATAACTTGTCTTGTACCAGAATACCAAACGCTTCTCCCGGTAAACAATGTGATGGCACTACCAATCAGGAACAGTCCTAACGCGCTGAATATTGTACTTAGCACGATCGCTGTTACTCCGGTAGCGAAAAAGAAGGGTAAAACCGGAATGATCGCACCGATTGCAAAGAGGAAGAAGGAAGATAATGCCGCCTCCATTGCAGATCCATTCAGTTCTTCTGTATTGATACCCAATTCTTCTCTAACAAGAATTTCGTGCGCTTTGCCCTTGTCACTCATCAAATTCTCAACGATCTTTTCGGATTGTGCTTTGTCAAGCCCTTTTGCCATGTAAATCAACACCAATTCCTTGCGTTCTCCTTCTGGATTGGTCGTGAGCTCCTCCATTTCAAGATTCATCTGATGTTCGTACAGCTCCTGTGAACTCTTCACAGAGATCCATTCTCCCAGTGCCATTGACAGCGCTCCCGCCAATAGACCAGCAATACCCGCGAGAAGGACGCCTTCCTGTCCACCGGACGCGCCGGCAATACCCATAACGAGACTGAAATTGGAAACAAGACCATCATTGCCACCAAGGACCGCTGCACGAATGGCATTACCGCCAACAGACCGGTGTCTTTTTTCAAATCTGGCCATCTGAGCACCAGAAATTCCGGCTTCCTTTCCAATTATATTTCGGAGGATCTTAACATGACTATCCTCATTTCCCGAAAGCTCCACGTGTTGCCTTTTCTTTTGGTTGATGACCACCTTTGACAAACCCTTCTCCGTATCTAGAAGGGCTCCGAGCACATAGTCATATCCAAAGATCCGACCAATCCTGTCTAGCGTTTTTGCTCTCCAAGAAGGACCAGGAAGCTCAGAACTCTGCCGACCGTTCGATACCATGAATGCCCTGGCATGCTCATTCTCAATTGCGCTCATATTAAGGAAGACCTCAGCAACAAGAGCGTCCTCTTCATGTTCGGCAAGACGTGAATACAACCAAGCTGCATCGACCTCTGTCTGTACCTGACTTAGCGTTACCTTCTTGTCAATTGCCATACAACTTTGATGTTGAAATACCGTGACAAGAATTACAAGCACCAGCAACCAATGAAGTGGACATGTAATTTGTTCCCGACGAAGTGGATACAGCAGCGTAAAGACCGATAGGATCTATTTCCTCAGTAGTATGAAAGTTGCCGTTCGGATCAATCGAAAGAGTATGTTTCAAGGTTCCAGTACCATTCGGACCTGTGAACAACTTGATAGTACCCGAAGTCAAGGGTGCAGTCAACGCGCTGTTGGTTACACTTCCAGCAACTCTAAAACAACCTTCACCTTCTCCCCCGTCTTTATGACAATTCATGCAATTCATGCCAAAATTGTGGCTTTTGGCTTGCCCAGCCTGACTAATATTCTCTTCACCACACTTCCCCTCCTTCTCGCAGGAATTGGTGCCAAGTGCGATCGTGATCGTCAAAAAGACGAGTCCTGCAATTCTATTTATGCTCTTTTCCATTTCTTTTCTATTCTTCTGAGTTCACCAAAACTGCAGACATAATATCGTATGCGCCGGAAACAACCAGTAAAGCAGAAGTACTCGTTTCTTTACGTTCATACTCGAAAGCAGTTACATTATCTGAAACGGCCAACACCCTAACAGGGATGGGTTTGAAATAATACTTTCCTTTTCTGGTGCCTGTCGAAGCGAAGATAACTGAGGAACCGTTCATTTCAACTATCGCCTCTGACGGAACGCATAGTTGCTCGCTTTCACCCGAAAGAATCGAAGCTTTAAAGTAAGAGCCGGGTATTAGTTTTTTGTTATTCTCTTCCAAATGACAGTGGACTTTTACGGTTCTATCTTTCCCGATCTCCCTTCCAATCAAAAAAATATGTGCGTCCACCTCTTTCTTGTCTGTAGCAAAGTTGAGCCTAACCTTTTGACCGATCTGCAAAAGTGGTACATCCTTTTCAAAAACAATTACTTCAGCATGTGCATACCTAATATCAATGATTTCCAAAAGATGATCCGTTGATGCTGCGTAAGCTCCAACACTGACATTCAACTTTGTAACAACTCCGTTGAAAGGTGCTCTTATCGCAACAGAATGCTGCAGATCACCGGATTCTAGTTTGGAAAGACTTACGCCTGCCATTTCAAGCTTAGCCTTTAATCCACTCTTTTGCGCCATTGCAGCTTTGAATTGCGCTTTTGACTGCTGGTAATTTTTTGCACTGCCCGCCTCCTTATCGTACAGTGTTTGCTGTCTCTCGTATTCTGATTTCAGGAACTCTAAGTTAACTACTACCTCTAGGTATTCTTGCTGTAATTGAATAAGCTCAGGATTTTCCAGCGTAAGTAGGATTTGACCCTTCGTTACTTCCATACCATCAAGTACATCCAATGATTTGACAAAACCTCCAAACTGGGCCGAAATTATGGTCTTGTTTTGGGGAGGAACTTCAACTTTCCCATTGGCGTAGATTGTCAGACCGATCATTTTCTTTTCGGGTAACGCAGTTTTTATGCCCGCATTTCGAATTTGCTCAGAATTCATTCCTATCTCTATGAGTCCTTTTTCAATTGATTTCTGCTGCGGCTGGGATTCGTTTCTGCTGCAACTAATTAGAATTGCAGTGACCAACAATAATATTGAATTTTTCATGCTTTTACTTTTCCTTAGAGATAACCCACTCGAGTCGATGAGTGGTTGAATTTAGCTGCTTTACGAGGTCAAGGTAACCTGTCTCGATCTGAAGGACCTTTTGCTTTGTTTGAAGGTATTCAATTGTTGAAATTTGACCGGATTCCATCAGAATATGCGACTGCCGATCCATTTCATCTGCTTGCGGCAATAACTGTTGATTGTACAATTCAATTGAATTCAGAAGTCCTTTGTATAAGGTGAACTCTTCCTCGAGTCGCGTTTGCATTTCATCGGTTGCATAGATATATTCAAGATGATTTTGCTGAACTGATAGTTGGTTGATCTGCATTTTTTTTCGAAATCCCCCATAGAACAATGGTAAATCAAGAGCTATCTGACCCGACTGAAATCTTCCCGAAGCATCGTAATACTTGTCGGTTCCATCGACGTTGTGAAAACCGACTAGCGTCTGGTTGAAATAACCCAAAGAAATTTCTGGAAGTGTTCGTGCCACGATCACCTCGCGTTGTTTAGCCAGAATCTCTGACTGCACAGAATACAACTTCAACATTGGATGATCATAAAGTCCGGAACTGTCGATTTTCGAATGAAATGATTTGATCTGAGGGTAATTTCCGCTGGCAATCGTTACAGGAACCTCCGATCCGACAAGCGACTCAAGTCTTTTTTCAGCTGCATTAATCTCATTTTCATTGAGGTGTCGACTATTC